>JAHFDE010000201.1 GCA_023249165.1 Candidatus Methylomirabilota bacterium
GCAAGGAACGTCGCGACTACGAGAAGAGCCTATGAGAAAAGAATACGACTTCAGCCAAGCCAAGCGCGGCCCCGTCGTCCCGGTCTCGCCTGGGAAGACGCGCATCACGATCCGACTCGACGACGACCTCATTCAGTGGTTCAAAGACCAAGTCCATTTAGCTGGCGGCGGGAACTACCAGACCCTCATCAATGTCGCCCTTCGAGAGCACGTGGAGAAGAAACGTGAACCCTTGGAGGAGACGCTGAGGCGCGTCATCAGGGAAGAGCTCCGAGCAGGCTGAAGCAAATTCAGGAGGGTGCGGCTCTTTTCCAACGGGCCTAATTCATTGATATACAATGGTTTTTACGCCCTGACTCCTCGATAATCCGCGTTCAATCGCGACGTAGCTGATAGCTCTGAGCTAACCCCGGCTTCTAGCCAGTAAATGGGAGGAGGCCCCCTCTGCGAAAGAGGGGGCTGGACATTTCGTTCTCGTGGCGCTACCCTTGTCGTGGGAAGGAGGAGGGCGCTTTGGCGATGGATACCGCGATTCGCTTTCTGGGCGAGGAGGTCTCCGCATCGCAGCTGGCGACGATCCGCGAGGTCGTGGCGCTCTACCGGGGTCTCAGCCGGATGGAGCTGGCGGCGACGGTCTGCGAGCTGCTCGGCTGGCGGCGAGCCAGCGGTCGCGTGAAGGCCCGGGAGTGCCGGGAGTGGTTGGAGAAGCTCGACACCGAAGGGCGGCTCGTCCTTCCCGCGAAGAGGCAGGGGCGCCCGATCGGGTCGAAGACCTCGGTTCCCCGGACCTCCGCGGGCGACTTCCGGGACGAGGTCACTGGCAGCGTTCGGGACGTGGCACCGGTGGTCGTCGAGCCGGTGGTCGACGCAGCAGGGCGGCGTCGGTTCCGGGAGCTGGTCGGCCGGTACCATTACCTCGGTCACGCGGTTGCTTATGGGGCTCAGATCCGCTACCTGGTCTTCGGCTCGCGGCCTGCGTCCGAGGTTCTCGCTTGCCTGCAGTTCTCGAGCGCGTCCTGGCGGATGGCAGCGCGAGACCACTGGATCGGTTGGGACGATGCGACACGGCGGCGGAACCTGGCCCGGGTGGTGTCGAACAGCCGGTTTCTCATCCTGCCGTGGGTGCGGGTGCGCAACTTGGCGAGCACGATTCTGTCGCTGGCCACGAGCCGCCTCGGCACCGATTGGCGGGAGCGTTACGGGATCGAGCCGCTGCTGGTCGAGACGCTGGTGGATGAGAGCCGGTTTTGGGGAGGCTGTTACCGGGCGTCGAGTTGGCTGGAGCTGGGGACGACCACCGGGCGCGGCCGCATGGACCGGCATCATCGCCGGGAAGGCGCCGCGCCGAAGCGCTTGTTCGTGCAGCCCCTGGTGCGAGAGGCGCGGCGGCGCCTGCGGGAGGAGTGAGGCATGGGTGCGGTCATCGAGAGCGTCGAGCGGCCGCAGCCGTTCGCGGATTCGCAGGCCCGTTGCGATGAGATCATGGCGTTCGCGGCATCGACGGAGGCGAGCGAGATGACGCAGAGCGAGCTGGAACGGGAGCTGGAGAAGCAGGTCCGGGAGCTCAAGCGGCGACTACTGCAGGACCATCTCGACAGCCGGGAAGGGGGAGCGGCGGCGGCGCCGGTCCGTGATGCCGAAGGTCGGGAGCGCACCGGCGTGCGTGAGCACGAGCGAACGCTCATGACGACGTTCGGCCCGGTCCAAGTGAGCCGCTTCGGCTACGGGGGCGAGGGGCTCGAGAGCTTGCATCCCCTGGACGGAGCCTTGAACCTGCCGCCGGATCGATACTCTTTGGAGCTGCGACGGCGGGTGGCCCGGGAGGCGGCGCGCGGGTCGTTCGAAGAGGCGGTGGAAGCGATCCGCGAGACGACGGGAGTCGAGATCGGAAAACGGCAGGCAGAGGAGTTGGCGCAGCGCGCAGCGGTGGACTTCGACGACTACTACGCAGCGCGCCAGACGAGCGCCAGCCGGGAGCCGGCCGAGGAGCCGATCCTGGTGCTGAGCGTCGACGGCAAGGGGATCGTGATGCGTCGTGAGGACCTCCGGCCGGCGACGCGGCGAGTGGCCGAGAGCCGGCAACGCAAGCTCTCCACCCGGCTGTCGAAGGGGGAGAAGCGGGGCGCCAAGCGGATGGCGACGGTGGCGACCGTCTACGGGATCGATCGGTATGTCCGGAGTCCGGAGGAGATCTTTCCCCCGCCCGGTCCGCGACCCACTCTGCCCGCTGCCCGCCCGCGCCCGGTGTGCAAGCGCGTCTGGGCGAGCATCGAGGGAGAGATGTCGGAAGTGGTGGAGGCGATGTTCCGGGAGGCTGCGAGCCGGGATCCCCACCGCGCTCGGGAATGGGTTGCCTTGGTCGACGGAAACCAACAGCAGCTCCGTCTCCTCCGGCGCAAGGCGAAGGGGTACGGCATGCGCTTGGCGGCGATCGTCGTCGACGTTATCCACGTTCTCGAGTACATCTGGAAGGCGGGGCTCGTCCTCGAGGGCGAAGGGACCCCGGCCTGCGAGCAATGGGTCCTCGAGCGGATGCAACGGATCCTCGCTGGCGAGGCGCCTCTCGTCGCCGCCGGCATGCGTCGCAGCGCCACCTTCCGCGGTCTCGAGCTCAAGGATCGCGCAGCAGTGGACGACTGTGCCGACTACCTCTTGGACTACAAACGGCACCTGCGCTACGACGAGTACCTGGCCCGCGGCTATCCCATCGCGACGGGTGTGGTCGAGGGAGCTTGTCGTCATCTCGTCAATCTGCGAATGAACCGCAGCGGGGCGCGCTGGAGCTTGACGGGGGCCGAGGCTGTCCTCCGCTTGCGGGCGCTCGTGAAGTCCGGGGACTTCGACGACTACTGGACCTTCCACGAAGCACAGGAACGGGAACGCAACCATTTCGCCAAGTATGCGGATCAGCGGCTCCCGATCATCCACGTCCCAGCCCGCCGCCACCGCGGCCTCCACCTCCACCCCGTCAAGTAGCTCCTGCCATCTCCTGCCATGATCAATCAGGCCCACGAGATTCTCTGGTTTCGTCCCGTCCTAAAAGAGCCACACCCAATTCAGGATCCAGGCAGCCAGGGAACCGTTTCATATGATTGAGAACCTCTTCAGGCTTCACGGCTGGAGCTCGCACAGCGCGGCCGTCGACGTCGGACTCCTCGAGCCGCAGGACT
>JAHFDE010000202.1 GCA_023249165.1 Candidatus Methylomirabilota bacterium
CAGGTCCCGGTAGCGTTCCTCGCTTTGCCGCACCGCCTCCTCTGCCCGCTTGCGCTCGGAGATGTCCCGGGAAGTTGTGGAGGCGCCCGTAATCTGGCCGGTGGCGTCCCTGATGGGGGCGACGGAAAGGGAGACATGGATGCGCGTCCCGTCTTTCCTCATTCGCACGGTTTCAAAATGATCGACCCGCTTCCCCCGCTTGACCTTCTCGAGAATCTGCGTGACCTCATCGGGACGCTCGGGCGGGACCAGGAGAGAGACCCGCTGCCCGATCACCTCCTCTTCCGCGTAGCCGTAGATCCTCTCGGCACCCGGGTTCCAGCTGACGATGACGCCATCGAGCGTCTTGCCGATGATCGCGTCATCCGAGGACTCCACGATCGCCGCCAATCGCGAGAGCGTCTCCCCCGCCCGTTTCAATTCGACGATTTTCTCGTGCAGTTCTCGGTTGGCCGCCACCGCCTCCTTGGCAATGCGCCGGGCCGTCCGAACGATGAACACCATGAAGGCGATCAACCCCACCACGAGAAATACGGCGATCATCTCTGCCTCGCGGACCAGTGGTTCCGCGAGGCTGGCCGTCTGGAGTCCGGGGGGAAGGGGGGGTCGGCTCTCCGCAGCGAAGGCCGCGGGAGCGGCCGCCAGCAGAAGGCAGCATAGAACAACACCGCGCGTGAACGCCCGAGGCATCGATGAACCCTCCTGGTTGGCACGACAGAACGCACTGATCACGCTGTGAATCTCCCCGCTCGCACGCTATCGATCACGAGCCGTATTGAATGAGCCTGGCAGGCCTCGACCGTCACCAGTATAAAGCCTTGCCGTGGAAGGGTAAAGAGTTTTTGGCAGAGCGTTTTCTTGCTTGCCAAGCCCAGGCCCTCCGGGTATAATCCGCCCGACAGTACCCCCCCTGTTTTGCCCATATCGAGCTTTGCCCTATGACGAGTCGTGTGTCGTCCTCCTTCCCCGCCTCGACCGAGGAGGAAGATCATGGACCCATCCCAGGCGGATCTCAAGAAAACCCCGTTGAACGCGGTCCACCGGCAGATGGGAGCCCGCATGGTCCCCTTCGGCGGGTGGGACATGCCGGTGCAGTACTCGGGCATCCTGGACGAGCACCGAGCCGTGCGGGGGTCTGCCGGCCTCTTCGACATCAGCCACATGGGCGAGATCGAGCTCAAGGGCCCGTCCGCCTTGGCCGCGGTGCAGTCCCTCGTGACGAGCGATGCCTCGAAGCTCCAGGTGGGCCAGGTCCAGTATGCGGCGCTGTGTTACGACAACGGGACGTTCGTGGACGACCTGACGGTGTACAAGCTGGCCGACGACCACTTTATGCTCACCGTCAACGCCTCCAATATCGAGAAGGACCATGCCTGGATTGCGGAGCGCGTGAAAGGGCGGGTGGAGGTCAGGAATATCAGTGACGAAACCGCCCTCCTCGCCGTGCAGGGCCCCAGGGCACCCGAGATCCTCCAGAAGCTGACCCGGGGTGATCTCAGCCAGATCCGATATTACTGGTTCCAGCGGGGGAAGGTGCTGGACGTGGACGCGATCATCTCCCGGACCGGGTACACGGGAGAGGATGGGTTCGAGATCTATCTCGATCCCCGTCACGCGGACACCGTATGGTGGCGCCTCATGGAGGTGGGGAAACCGTACGCGTTGCTCCCGACGGGTCTCGGGGCGAGGGATACCCTCCGCCTCGAGGCTAAGATGGCGCTGTACGGCAATGACATTGATGACACGCACACGGTCCTGGAGGCGGATCTCGGCTGGATCGTCAAGTTCGAGAAAGGGGAGTTCATCGGCCGGGCGGCACTCCAGAAGCAGCAGGCGGCGGGGCTCAGCCGGAAACTCGTGGGGTTCGAGATGGTGGGCCGCGGGATCGCCCGCTCTCATTACAAGATCGTCAAGGATGGCCAAGAGATCGGCGAAGTCACCAGCGGCGGCCCCTCTCCGACCCTGGGCAGAAACATCGGCCTGGGTTACGTCGCCATCGCGCATGCCAAGACCGGAACCGAAATTGACATCCTGATCCGGGCCGAGCCGGTCCGGACCAGGATCGTTCCTACGCCCTTTTATAAACGCAAACGCTAGTAGTTCATCGTAGAGGGTTCATGGTTCATGGACCCTGAGCTCTTGACCCTGAACTCTGAACCCTGAACTCTGAACCAATCGGAGGGCATTATGAGCGTACCGGAGGGGCTCAAGTACACCCGGGAACACGAATGGGTCAAGGTCGAGGGGGATAAAGGACGAGTCGGGATCACCCACTATGCCCAGGATCAGCTGGGGGATGTGGTGTTCGTCGAGCTGCCGAAAAAGGGACGGAAGCTGCGCCAGATGGAAACCTTTGGGGTGGTGGAGTCGGTGAAGGCGGTCTCGGATCTCTTCTCTCCGGTCGGCGGGGAGGTGGTAGAGGTCAATGGTGAGCTCGAGCGGAAGCCGGAGCTCGTCAACGCCGACCCCTACAGCGGAGGCTGGATGATCCTGGTCAAGATCGCCAACTCCAAGGAGCTGAACAATCTCCTCTCCGCTTCGGAGTACACCGCGTACCTTAAGAAAGCTGGAGGAGGGCACTGATGCGATACATTCCCAATACCGATGCCGACTGCAGGGCGATGCTCCAGGCGATCGGCGTCCGTTCGGTGGAGGAGCTGTTCGGGGATATTCCGCCCGCCGTCCGTTTGAAGCGTCCGCTGAAGGTGCCGCCGGCCATGTCCGAGTCCGAGGTGGGGCGACATCTCAGGGCGCTGGCGGCTGCCAATGCCGACGCCGACCGCTACAGCATGTTCCTCGGCGCCGGCTGTTACAACCATTTCAGCCCGGCCATCATCAATCATCTGGTCTTGCGCGGGGAGTTCCTAACCCCATACACCCCGTACCAGCCCGAGGTCTCTCAGGGGACGCTGCAGGCCCTGTACGAGTACCAGAGCCTGGTCTGTCTGTTGACCGCCATGGAGGTGAGCAACGCCAGCATGTACGAGGGGGCGTCGGCGACGGCCGAGGCGGTCCTGATGGCCCAACGGGTCACGGGCCGCAACGAGGTGGTGTTGGCGCGGGCGGTCCATCCCGAGTACCGGATGGTTGCTCGGACCTATGCCTCGCAGCTGGGGATCTCGTTCCGCGAAGTCCCCTTCACCGAGGGGGGCGTGACCGACCCCACC
>JAHFDE010000069.1 GCA_023249165.1 Candidatus Methylomirabilota bacterium
CGGGGGAAGGGGGCCTCGAAGGCCTCGGCGGGGACTCGACCCTTGTCGCGGGTGGCAAAGGTCTTCAAGCCCGGGAACTCCGCCAGGCCCACCTGAACGAACGAGGAGCCGATCACGTCGCTCGCCTTGAGTCCGCTGATGCGCTCGGCTGTGGCATTGAAGGCGATGATGCGCCCCTCGAGATCGAGGGTCATGATCCCGCTCGGGATGTTGGCGATCATGTCCCGATAGAGGGTCTTGAGGTTCCGGAGATCGGTCCGTTCGACCTCAAGTTGCCTTCCTGCCTCCCGCAGCCGCTCGGCGAGATGGCTGCTCAACAGCGCCACCAGGAAAAAGGCGACGATGTTAATGAAGACCCGGAAGAGGACGAAACTCGGGGAGAGGTAGGCGCTGAGGGCATCGCCCACGGGGGGGATGATCCGGTAATACTCCAGATCGATCAGGAGCCCGAAGAGGATGCTGCCGATGGAGGACATCGAGAGGGCCGCCTGCCTGTTGAGCAGCGTCCCGCTCCCAAAGATGGGGAAGATATAGATAAAGGTCAGGGGGCTCTCAACCCCTCCGGTGTAGTGCACCAACCCGGTGCTCAGAACCAGGTCGGCGGCGAACTGGCTACCGGCAAACTCCTCCAGGCGCCTGATCCGCGGCAAGAGAATCGTGTAGAGGCCACTCAGGGCAAACGTCAGACCCAACAGGAAAAAGAGAGGACCCGTCGGGTAGGGGGGCTTTTCCTCCAATTGAATGATGGCCGCGGACCCAAGGAAGAGAATCGCCACCACCAGGCGGATGGCGATCACCCATTTCAGGCGCTTCTCCCAGCCCGTCCTGCCGGCCCCTTCGTCCTTGCCGTCCGCCATCGGCCTTCTCTCAGACCTCAGACCCCAGACATCAGACCTCAGACTGGAGACTTCAGACCTGAGAAATCAGACTGGTCTGTGGTCTGCGGTCTGCGGTCTGCAGTCTCCGGTCTCCGGCCTCCAGCCGGCTACTTGCTGCCCACCACGTTGATGAGCTTGAAGATGGGGAGATACATGGCGATGACCACGCCCCCGATGATCACCCCGAGGAAGATGACGAGCAGGGGTTCCAGGAGAGCGGTGAGACCGGCCACTGCCACATCGACCTCTTCGTCGTAGAAGTCGGCGATCTTGTTCAACATGCGATCCAGGGCACCGGTCTGCTCTCCTACGGCGATCATCTGCACCACCATGAGCGGAAAGACCCCCGAGGCCTGCAGGGGCTCGGCGATGGTCTTCCCCTGGGCAATGGTCGTCCGCGCCTTCAGGACGGCTTCCTCTACCACCTTGTTCCCCGCGGTCCGCGCCGTGATGTCCAGCCCTTCCAAGATGGACACGCCGCTTGAGACCAAGGTCCCCAGGGTCCGCGTGAACTTGGCCACCGCCACCTTGCGGATCAAAGGCCCAAAGACGGGCAGCCTCAGCAGAAGCCTGTCGATGGCCATTTTCCCCCCAGGGGTCCGGTAATAGAACCTGAGCCCCACCACGGCCACCACGAGCCCCGCAACTATGAACAGGATGTAGGAACGGACAATCCGGCTCGCCTCCAAGACAATCACCGTGGGGAGGGGCAGGGTGGCCCCGAATCCCGCAAACAACTGCTCGAAGGTGGGGATAACATAGATCAGGAGGAAGATAACCACGACGACCGCCACCGTGACGATGGTCGATGGGTAGAACATCGCGGTCTTGACCCGCTTCTTCAACGCCATGGCCTTCTCGATATAGGCCGCCAGCCGGTTCAGGATCGTGTCGAGGATGCCCCCCGCCTCACCCGCCTCCACCATGTTGGTGTACAGGGTGCTGAAGATCTTCGGATGCCGCTTGAGGGAGGCGGAGAAGGTGGCCCCCCCCTCCACCGCCATCCGGATATCGTGGAGGGCTTTTTGAAAGACCTTCTTTTCCTGTTGCTGGGCCAGGATGTCCAGACACTGGACCAGGGGGAGTCCGGCGTCGATCATCGTGGCAAGCTGCCGCGTGACGACGGCCAGATCCCGATCACCGACCGTTGCCCCGAGGCCCGGGACCTTTATGTCCCGCGCCTTGGGCGTCACCGCTGTCGCCATGACCTGCTGCCGCCTGAGCTGGGCCACCACCGCCTCGCGGTTCGGGGCCTCCATCTCGCCGTTGATGGTCTGTCCCGTGCGTGTCCTTCCGCTATAGGTAAACACTGCCATGTTCTATTTCCTCCCCCATTGGCTCCCGGATTGGCTCCCGGCCGCGGCCACCTTCCCACCCACCGCGGTTCCGGGGGACTGAGCTCGCTGCATCATCTGCTGGAGCTCCTCGTTGTTCGAGGAAGCCCCGAGGGCCACCTCTCTGCTGATCGTGCGCTTCAGGAAGTGCTCCAGGAGCGATTGGTTCATCGTCTGCATCCCCGACTTCTCCTGCCCCGCCTGCATCACCGAATAGATCTGATGGACCTTGTCCTCCCGGATCAGATTCCGGATGGCGGGGTTGGGGATCATCACCTCCAGGACCAGCGCCCGCCCCTGTCCATCCGCCCTTGGGAGCAGGGCCTGACAGAGCACCCCCTCCAGAACGAAGGAGAGCTGCGCGCGAATCTGCGCCTGTTGATGGGCCGGAAAGACATCGATGACTCGGTTGATCGTCTGCACCGCCGAATTCGTGTGCAGGGTCGCAAAGGTCAGATGCCCGGTCTCAGCAATCGTGAGGGCCGCCTCGATCGTCTCGAGATCCCGCATCTCTCCGATCAGGACCTTGTCCGGATCCTCGCGGAGGCACGCCCGGAGCGCATTCGAAAAGGAGTCGGTATCCGCGTGGACCTCCCGCTGATTCACGACACACTTCTTGTGCGTGTGGACGAACTCGATGGGATCCTCGATCGTCACGATGTGTTCAGCGCGCTCAGTGTTGATCTTGTCGACCATGGTCGTCAGCGTCGTGGACTTTCCCGAACCGGTCGGCCCCGTGACCAGGATAAGCCCCGAGGGCCGGTTGCACAGGTCCTCCACCACCCTGGGCAGCGCCAGCTCTTGGAAGGTGTAGATCTTGTACGGAATCGTCCTGATGGCGACGGCCACCGCCCCCCGCTGGAGAAAGACGTTGGACCGGAACCGGCCAAGCCCCCTCACACCGAAGGAGAAGTCGAGTTCTTTCTGCTCCTCAAACTTCTGCTTCTGGACATCGGTGAGGATGCTGTAAGCGAGCTGCTTGGTCATGGCCGGCGTGAGCGGGGTATTCCCCAGCGGTTTCAGCTGGCCGTGGAGACGGATCATGGGCGGAATGCCGGTGGTGATGTGTAGGTCCGACCCCCCCTTGGCCACCAGTTCCTTGAGCATCTGATCCAGATTCGTCATGAACCCTCCCGTATGCAGTCTGTCCCGCGGGGCGGGGCGGCGGGTGCCGCGCAACCCTCCTCAGGAAGACATCCTAGTTATGGCTGGTCACCCGCATGATCTCGGGGATGGTCGTCATCCCTTCTCGGATCTTCTGCAGGCCTGCCTCTCGAAGCGTTTTCATCCCGTGCTTCCGGCCGAGCTCCTTCATCTCATTGACCGAGGCGCCCTGCAGGATGGCGTCCTTGATATCCTCGGTGATCGGCATGACCTCGTACAGGGCGACGCGTCCCCGGTAGCCGGTATCGTTACACTCCATGCATCCCTTTCCCTGGTAGCAGGAAAGCCCCTTGGCCTCATCGGGTGCGAAGCCCACGTCGACCAGGGCCTGGCGAGGCACCGTGATCTCTTCCTTGCAACTGTTGCAGATCTTTCGGGCGAGCCGCTGGGCCAGGATCATGTTGGTTGAGGCCGCCACCAGGAACGGCTCCACCCCCATGTTGATGAGCCGGCTCACGGTCGAGGGGGCGTCGTTGGTGTGCAGGGTGGAGAGGACCAGGTGCCCCGTCAGGGCCGCCTTGATGGCGATCTCCGCCGTTTCGTAGTCCCGGATCTCTCCCACCATGATGATGTCCGGGTCCTGCCGGAGGAAGGCGCGAAGGGCAGCCGCGAAGTTCAATCCGATCTCTGCCTTCATTTGGACCTGGTTGACTCCGGCAAGGTTATACTCCACCGGATCCTCCGCGGTCATGATGTTGGTTTCAACGGTGTTCAACCGGTGCAGGCCCGAATACAGGGTCGTCGTCTTCCCGCTCCCGGTCGGCCCCGTCACCAGGACCATGCCGTGCGGCGCCAGAATGGCCTTCTCGAATAGCTGGAGCGCCTGGGGGTCAAAGCCCAGCGAACTCATATCCAACTGGAGATTGGATTTATCCAGGAGACGCAGGACCACCTTCTCGCCGAAAATCGTCGGGAGGGTGGAGACGCGGAAGTCGATCTCCTTCTGCCCCATTCGGATCTTGATACGGCCGTCCTGGGGGAGACGCCGCTCGGCGATGTCGAGCTGGGCCATGATCTTGGCGCGCGAGATGATGGCGGCTCGGAGCTTCATCGGAGGCTGCATGGTGTCGTAGAGGACGCCGTCGATGCGGTACCGGACCCGGAAGGATTTCTCGTACGGCTCGATGTGGATGTCCGAGGCCCCCTTCTTGATGGCGTCGCTCAGGATCAGGTTCACCAGCTTGACCACCGGGGCATCCTCGGTCGCCCGCTGCAGGTCGCCGACGTCTGGTCCCTCGTCCCCCTCCTCGACCGTCGCCACTTCCCGGTCGTCGAAGCCCTGGAGGATATCTTTCACCAATCCGGCCGAGTCATAGTGCTTGTTAATGGCATTCTTGATCGAGGTCTCGGCCGCGACGACCGGCTCCACCTTGAAGCCGGACAAGAACTTGATGTCGTCGATGGCGAAGATATTGCTGGGATCGGCCATGGCCACCGTCAGGACGCTCCCCTTTCGGTTGATGGGGATGACCATGTGTTTTTGCGCGATCTCGGCCGGGACCAGCTTGATCACGTTCTGGTCAATCTCGAAGTGGGCAAGGTTGATGGAGGGCACACCGTACTGCTTGCTCAGAAAGCTCGTAATATCTTCCTCGGTGAGGAAGCCCAGTTTGACCAGATTGCTCCCCAGCCGCCCTCCGGCCGTCGACTGCTGGGCCAGGGCCTTCTTGAGCTGATCCTCGGTGATCAGCTTAGACTTGACCAACATCTCGCCCAAGCGACTCGACCCTACGGTCATGACACCCTCCACTTCCTTGCAAGCACAGCGACTGAGAGGAACGCTATTATACCGGCCCGATTCGGGAGGCTGTCAAGCCCCCTCCCCCCGGGCCAGGGCTTCCCGCATGACGGGAACCGGGGCCTTCTCCCCCGTCCAGAGCTCAAAGGCCTGCGCCCCCTGATACAGAAGCATGCCGGTACCGTTCAGAACTCGGCACCCCCGAGATCGGGCGGAGGCCAGGAGGGGGGTTTCTGAGGGCCGGTAGATCAGGTCGCAAACGAGTACGCTCTCCGGCAACATCTTATAATCAAATAAGGCCAAGTCCGAGGGCTTCATCCCCACTGGCGTTGTGTTGATCAAGACGTCTATCCGCCTTAATCTATCCGGCTCAATGTCTTGCAAACCCAATGCCAAAACCTCAAGATTTCCAAACAATCGCCGGAGGTGGCTGGCCAAGGATCGAGCCCGGTCCTGACTGCGACTGAAGATGGCGAGCTCTGCCGCCTCGGCCCGCGCCAGGGCATACGCCACCGCCTTGGCTCCCCCCCCCGCCCCGATGAGACCCACCCGCTTTCCCCTCGGCTCTTCCCCGGCCTCCTCCCGGAGAGAGGTGACAAACCCCTCGCCATCCGTATTGTGCCCGACAAGGATCCTTCCCCGAGGAACAATGGTATTCACCGCCCCGATGTGAAGCGCGTCCGGGCTCAGCTCATTGAGCGCCGCAAAGGCTGCCTCTTTATGCGGAATGGTGACGTTCGCCCCGCCGAAATTCTCGATCTCGCGTAACGCGTCGAGGGCCTTCAGGAAGACCTCGGGGCGGACCGCCCACGGGATATAGACCCAGTCGAGGCCCATGGCGGCAAAGGCGGCGTTGTGCATGCGGGGGGAGGCGCTGTGAGCCACCGGATACCCCAACAAGACACAGACCGTAGTCTCGCCGCTAATCTCCATGGAACCGACCTCAGACATCAGACTACAGACCTGTTTTGGCCTGAGGTCTGTGGTCTGGGGTCTGATCACCAGCCCTAAGAGAGGAGACCTTGAGCGATGGCCCCCTCCAATCGCTCGCGGATCTCATCCAGCCGACGCTGATCGCGCACCTTGCCCCCGTCCCGCTCGGTGACGTAGAAGACATCCACGACATGTTCAACCTCGGTGGTGATCTTGGCCAGGCTGAGATCGAGGCCCAGGTCCAGGAGGACCCTGGAGATGATGTAGAGCAGGCCCAAGCGGTCGTGGGTGCGCACGTCGATCACCGTGTGCGTCTCGGACACGTAGTTGTCGAACTCCACCCGGGTGAGGGGAGGGGTTCCACCTTTCCGGGCGGGCCGACTCAAAATCTCGCGCTGCCTGTTCAGAATGAGCTGGCCCACATCCGCCTGACCGGCGAGCACGCGGCCGAGGTCGGTCTGGAAGTTCCGCCAGACCGCCGCATCGGTGATGGCCGCCCCCTTGCCGTCGTCCACCTGGAACGTCCGCAGCACCAGCCCATCCCGACGGGTAAAGATCTGGGCCCCCAGGATATTTATCCGGTTCGCCGTGAGGGTCCCGACAATCTGGGCAAAACGCCCCGGCCGACCGAACGCGCAGACGGTCACCTCGGAATGGCCCACGAGGGGGTACGGGGTCCACTGCAGTGCCGCCTCTTCGCCCTCTGCGATCCGTTCGACCATGCGCAGGTGGACGGCGACCTTCGCCGCGGGAACGCCCAGCAGATAGCGGACAGGGACCTGCTCGAGATGGGTCTCGATGACCGGCAGAGGGAATTCCTCGCGCAACTCTTGCGAGAGGCGCTCCTTGATCTCGGCCGCCTTGGCCAGCTCGTCCACCCCCTCGGGAATGCCGCGGGTGAGGAGGGTGTGCGTCCGGATGTAGAGCTCCCAGAGGAGGGTGCCCTTCCACTCGGTCCACACCTCGGGGGCCACGGCCCGGATGTCCAGGTAGGTGAGGAGGTAGAGCATTTTGAGCCGTTCGATGTCCCGGACCGTTCGGGCAAACTCGACGAGCATTGCCTCGTCATCCAGGTCGCGGCGCTGGGAGATATGGCCCATGGCGAGGTGATGCTCGACCAGGAAGCGGACCTCGGCCACGTCGGCGTCGGGGAGACCCATCCGGGTCAGGATCCGCTGGGCCATCTCCGCCCCCCGCGCCTCATGCCCCCGCCCCTCGCCCTTGCCGATGTCGTGGAACAGAACGCCCAGCTTCAGGAGTTCCGGCCGCTTCATCTCGGCAACGATTGCCCGGAACTCCTCAGCGTAATGGGCGGGGGCCTGATCGAGAGACTCCATGTGCTCCAGCGCCAACAAGGTGTGCACGTCCACGGTGTACTTGTGATACAGGTCATACTGCACGAGACAGGTGATCCCGGCAAACTCCGGGATGTAGGCCCCGAGCACCCCCAGCTCGTGCATGAGCCGAAGAGCCGCCGCCACCCCCTTACGCTCCCGAAGGATGACCAAAAAGAAATTGAGGGCCCGGCTGGACTGGCGGAACCGGTCATCAATGAGGTGCAGGTGCTCGCGGACAATTTGCTGGGCCCCAGAACTCAAGGGATAGCCGGTCTGGAGCGCATACCAGAAGATCTTCAGAAGGCGGATCGGGTCATCCTCAAAAAGACGCCGGTTCCGGGGAAGGATGTGGATCTCGCGACTGATCTCGGTCAGGCCGTCCCCTAAGTCTCTCGCCCTCAGCCTTGTCATCAGGCTCTCCTTCGAGGCCTGCGGTTGGGTACAACGCTCGATGACCCGGTCTGAGAGATGGTGGAGGGTTCGCGCCTGGAGATAGTAGTGCTGCATGCACCGCTCGACCCCCAGGACCGCGCGATCGTCCCCGAAACCCAGGTGCGCCGCCGCCGGCTCCTGGAGATGAAACAAGAGCAGGTCGTTCTTCCGGCCCGAGAGATAATGCAGTTCGTTGCGAATCCGGTGGACAAAATCGAGCGCCTGACGCAACCGCTGAAGCTCCTCCTGGCTCAGGAGGCCCGCGTCCCCCAGATCCTCCAGCCGGCTCACCGGGTGACGGACCCGGGCAATCCAGAGGGCCGTATGCACGTCCCGAAGACCCCCCGCCCCCTCCTTGACGTGAGGCTCCTGCATGTACACCGAGTCGCCGTGCTTCGCGTAGCGCGCAGCCCGCTCCTGCAGCTTGGCCTTGATATAGGCCGCCCCCCTCTTCCGCTTGAGGCCCCCGCGAAGGACGGTCTCCATCTGATCGAAGAGGCCCTTGTCCCCGGCCAGCAGACGCGCCTCAAGCATCGACGTGTGGGAGCTCAGGTCCTCCGCAGCCATCCGGGCGCAGTCCTGGAGGGAGCGGACGCTATGGCCGACGTTAAAGCCGACGTCCCAGAGGAGCGGGATCAGGAAATGGATGAGGGTATAGACCGACCGGTTGATGGGGGATGTGTGAAGAAACATGAGATCGACGTCCGAGGCGGGGTTCAGCTCGCGACGCCCATACCCCCCCAGGGCCACCAGGGCACAGGGGAGATTGACCTGAGATGCCTCGCGGCAGACCTCTTCGCTCCGCCGGTAGAGCTCGCGGATCACCACGTCCGCCAGGTCCGTCAGCTCTTTGACCACCTCGATGCCGCGAGCGCCTTGGCGGTGCTCCTTCAAAATGGCCTGCCGCTCGCCCTCAACGAAGTCCCGGAGCAGCCGCAAGAGCTGCTGCCGCTCCCCTGCCCCGTCCCGCTCTCCGGTGAGAAGCCCGGCCAGCTGGACGGTGTTGAAAAACCCATCCAGGGCAAGCGCAAATCGGTCCCCCCGCGTGCCGGCGAGGACCGAGACTCCGACGTCGCCCTGACGCGCTGGATACGTCACTTTTCCTCCACCCGTTGGGAATTGAACCCTCAGTATACGGTCCACCCCAGGAGGGGTCAAGGACATTTCCCCGCCGGCGAACAGACGTAATATTCATGGTAAGTTCTGGGTGTAGACCCCGTTGAGGACCGTAGGACGGTCGAAAGGTCGGTGTGGGGGGTCTCGAGGAGGACGTGGGTAATGGGTGTCTATACGAAATTACGACATACTGTCCGACGGGTTACCCTTTTGCTGACGACTTGGCAAATCTTTCACACCGCGCTCTGAATAGCAGAGTTGGAAAGCGCCCCTCAGGCTTCATCGGGGTCGGGAAAGCCCATGGTTAGCGCAGATCGCCCTGTCTCAAACTATTGGCACAAGTATCGCAGCTTCACTCGTGCAAGGGTGTCCCGCAGTTGGAGGATCCGTGATCCAGAATCGCCAGACGCGTCGGTTTCCCCGATTTCAAATTCGAGCGGTCACAGGTGCCGTCACCGCGCCCCGGCAAGCGGAGGTGCTGGACCTCAGCCTGGGGGGAGCCCTGGTGGAGCACCAGGGTCAACTCCGGATGGGGGCGCCCTGTTTCATCGACCTGCCAACCAATGGGAGTGTGGTGACCATCCGGTGCCGCGTCGTCCACAGCGGGGTGAGCCGGCGCGGCCCCAGCGGAGCCCTCTACTACTGCACCGGCGTGGAGTTTGTCGGGCTCACGCCGGAGTCAGAGGAGGTTCTCCAGGCGATCATCCGCTCCTTTGGCGCCTCCAAGGACCGACGTCCCCGCAAGAAAAGAAGTCCTCGCAAATGTGAGGCTGGGCAAGTGGAGGAGGGGAGTGCCGAATAAGGAAGGCGTCCTGCGTCAGGCAGTCTCGGACTTTATTGACCTGAAGCTCCAAGTACGCGACGAAGCGGCGCTCGTCTGGCTGCTCCAGCGGACAATTCACGCGCTGTTGCAGCTTTACCCGCCGCAGAAGGCGGCACAGGAGATCAGGAGGCGCGTCGAGGAGATGCTGCCGGAGGGGGAGCGACAGCCCGGCTCGAAGCGGGGCTGAAAATTATCTAGCGCGGTAGGGATTTCGCCGGGCAGCGTGTAGCTGACCCCGCCCCTCCTCGCCCGTGCTCTAGAGGCAAAAGGAGAAGGGGGACGGCCGCTTGGCTCGACCGTCCCCCTGCAGGAATTGCGGAATTCAGGTTACTTGGCTTTCTTCTTAACGTTTAGCGCCTTCCCTTCGACGATTTCGTATTCCACGAAATCGCCGGTCTTCAGGTTTTCCGTTACGACCTTTTCTGCTACGATCTCGTAGGTTTTTCCGTCAGCCCCCTTCACGACCACAACTTCCTTTTGCACTGCCGTGACTGTCCCGCTCGCCTTCTGGCCCGCGGCCAAAGCGAGCGTGCTTACTACGAACAGTACGGCAAGGGCACAGGTGAGGGTCTTCATAAGCTTGCGATGCATTACAGTCTCCTCTTGTAC
>JAHFDE010000070.1:0-2198 GCA_023249165.1 Candidatus Methylomirabilota bacterium
GATATGCTATCTGTCTAGCCATCGCATCATGCCCGCGGTGGACCCCATCGTCTAGCCTGGCCTAGGACACCGCTCTTTCAAGGCGGCAACGCGGGTTCGAATCCCGCTGGGGTCACCAGTACGTCAGCTCCTGAGCAGTCTCCTTTCCCCTCACGTCCTGTTTTCCCCGAACGGGTGTGCCACCCTCACCCTGTCTCACTGTGGCGCGCTCTCCGTATTCCCGATCCTCACCTCTCAGGCGAGGGAGGTCCGAGCGAGGGCCCGGGTTACGTCTCGAGGTGGAAACGCACGTTGATGACGACCGTCCCCTTGCGGAAGAGGAAATGGGCCCTGATCCGGAGGGCGGTCTGATTATGTAAGAGGTGATGCCACCACCGCGCGGGGATGAACTCCGGCAGGACAAGGGTGACGAAATCCACCTTGCGCTCGACCTGGATCTTGTTCACGTACTCGATGAGTGGTTGCACGACGGACCGATAGGGCGACTCGAGAACCACCAGCGGGACACCCCCCGACCAGAGCCCCCAGCGGAGCCGCATCTGCTTCGTCGCCTCCTCATCCAGACTGACGTAGACCGCCTCCACCTCTGGCGAGATCGCCCGGGCGTAGTTCAGTGCGTTGAGGATACCCATGTGGACGTCCGACACGAGGAGGAGGACCGCATGAGTCGCCCTCGGCGGAAGGTCGAAATGCTTGAGGCGGAGCTGCTCCGCCACTTGCCGGTAATGGCGGTGAATGGCGTAAAACATTCCCACGAGGATGGGAATCATGACCACCACCAGGAAGGCCCCATTAACGAACTTTGTCCCCCCGACGACCGTGAGGACGACCGCCGTGGTTACCGCCCCCGCCCCGTTGATGAGGATACCGCGCTGCCAGCCCGTCTCCCGAAGGCGGAGATGCCGTCGGACCATACCCACCTGAGACAGGGTGAATGAGATAAAAACGCCGACGGCATACAGGGGGATAAGGGCATGGGTCTCGCCCCGGAAGAGGACGAGGAGCAACGAGGCGAGAAGGGCGAGGACGATAACCCCGTTGGAGAAGACCAGTCGGTCGCCCCGGTTGACGAGTTGGCGGGGGAGGAAGCGGTCGCGGGCAAGAAAGTAGGACAGCCGCGGGAAGTCGGCAAAGCTGGTGTTGGCCGCCAAGACGAGGATGAGGGCTGTCGCCGCCTGGATCACGTAATAGAAGGGGCTCGTGCCGACAATCATCCGGGCGAGTTGAGAAACCACCGTCTCGCCTTCGCGGGGGAGGACCTCATACTCTCGCGCCAGGAAGGTGATCCCAAGGAAGAGGATCAGCAGGATGCCGGCCATCCAGGCTATGGTCCGCTTGGCGTTGTCGGCCTCAGGTTTGCGGAACGCCGGGACGCCATCGGAGATCGCCTCGACCCCCGTCAAGGCGGTACACCCGGACGCGAAGGCCCGGAGGATGAGAAAGGGGGTCACGGCCGCCACCGGAACCACGGGGGACGAGGGGAGAGGCACCACCGGGGTCTCCCCCCAGAGGAGACGGGCGAGGCCCAAGACGATGAGGCCGAGCATGCTGATAATGAAGAGGTAGGTCGGGGCGGCGAACAGCCTTCCCGACTCCCGCAACCCGCGCAGATTCGCTATGGCGATCGCCGCCACCGCCACGATGCCGAGGAGGACGCGCTGACCGTAGAGGGCGGGCCAGGCGGAGGTGATGGCGGCCACGCCCGCGGCCACGCTGACGGAAACGGTCAAGACATAATCGATGAGCAGGGCGGCGCCGGCTACCAGGCCCGCGGGGACGCCCAGGTTATCCTTGCTGACGAGATACGCCCCGCCGCCTGCCGGATAGGCCTGGATCGTCTGGCGGTACGACACCGTGAGGATGAGGAGGAGGAGTCCGATGGCCACGGCGATACCGCTCGACCACGTGAGGGCGGTCGCCCCAGCGAGGACCAAGACGAGGAGGATCTCCTCGGTGGCGTACGCGACCGACGACAGGGCGTCGGAGGAGAAGACCGCCAGGGCGACCGGATTCGAGAGGCGCTCGTGCGGCACCTGGGCCGTCGCCTTGGGTTCGCCGACCAGAAGCCGCTTCAGGGATTGCAACAAGCGCTCTTCACCCCCCCGAAATCGCTGAGAGAATCCGCCGTGTCGACCACTGCAGTCGCCGAGGGCACCGGGAGGGTAGCATGCAAAGGGTGGGGGAGCAAGGGGTCCCGG
>JAHFDE010000070.1:2298-10304 GCA_023249165.1 Candidatus Methylomirabilota bacterium
ATTGCAACAAGCGCTCTTCACCCCCCCGAAATCGCTGAGAGAATCCGCCGTGTCGACCACTGCAGTCGCCGAGGGCACCGGGAGGGTAGCATGCAAAGGGTGGGGGAGCAAGGGGTCCCGGGCTCGGCGCCTTGCAATCAGACACAGCGTATGGTAGCCTGAGCCCCGCTTCTTGGAATCGAATGATCGCCTTGTCCGTCGGCCTTCGATGACGCCGATCAACGGTCCGTGTAACCAACCGTCTTCAAGATGAGCATGCCGTCATACCTCTGGCCTTGCCACCACGCTCGCCTTGCACAGTGACGACTGCCGCGGCGACAGCCATCGAGCTCGGCAGTCACGGAATCGTCCAGGATGCACGACCGTACAAGAGACGAGAGGGCAGGTCTAGCGAGAAGAGGAGAGAGCCTGGAGGAAGGGTGGTGAGACTGGCCAACATCGAGACGGTCCGGGAGTATCAGGTCAACGGGCCCAAATCGGTGGAGCTCGGCCAGGGAACGCATCTGAGGTGCGTCGCCTATTTTTTCAAGGCCGGGCAGCGCCTCGGGCCCACGCGCCACTGCAGTGACACCGTCATGTATGTTGTTCGAGGTCGAGCCCGCATCCGCATCGGGGACCGCGAGGAAGAGGGGCGTGCAGGGGATCTCTTCATGGCGGGCGACGGGGACGAGGTCTGGATTGGAAACACCGGGAGGGACGAACTGATATTTTTTGCGGTGGTGGCCACGGTCTTCCCCTAGTGCCGTTCCAACTTTTCTCATCCAGCAGAGAGGTGAGCGGTGCCAGTGCCGTTCCAACTCATCGTGCCTACTAATTCTCTCGGTTGCTCCGCCGCACTCAGGTATAGTGCGTGGGGGACTGCCTCCCCTTGACGAAAATAGTTGGAACGGTACGAGGCTAGCTGGCTTCCTCGGCCCGTTCTTTGGTTGGAACGGGCCCTGCCCGTGTTCGGCCCGGCAGGTTGGAACGGCACTAGCCATGGGGATGCAGCGGGCTGGCAGGCGGCCTT
This sequence comes from Candidatus Methylomirabilota bacterium, assembly GCA_023249165.1. Classification (GTDB taxonomy): domain Bacteria; phylum Methylomirabilota; class Methylomirabilia; order Methylomirabilales; family CSP1-5; genus CSP1-5. The sequence continues at coordinate 3,308 of JAHFDE010000070.1, forward strand.
GGGCCTTGTGGAGGGACCTCGCCGGCTCCCCTGCCGGCCCCCCCAGCCCCCTTGTGTGTTCCTGCTTGCCTTGGAAAAGGCAGTTGCCATAGAATAGGGCCTCGTTTCGGGCCGCCTCACCCCGGCAGGGGTGGATTGTCAACCCGGAGGGACGCGGGGCAGCGTGAAGGCCTTGGTCACGGGCGCAACCGGGTTCATCGGCAGCCACTTGGTGGAATTCCTGCTGCGCCGAGGAGATGAGGTCGCCTGCCTGGCCCGAAGCCAGAGCCGTCTCCGCTGGCTCGAAGGCCTACAGGTCAGGGTCATCGAAGGTGATTGCACAGACCCCGAACTCGGTGGGCGCCTCGATGAGAACTTTGACTGGGTCTTTCACGTGGCCGGACTCACCAAGGCGCTGGAGCGCGACGAGTACTACCGGGTCAACGGGGAGGGCACGGCCAACTTGGTGGCGATCCTGGCCGGACGGAGACAGCCACCCCGACTGGTGTATCTGAGCAGCCTGGCGGCAGCCGGTCCGAGCCGGGATGGAGTTCCGCTGCGGGAGTCGGACCCTCCCCAACCTGTGAGTCACTACGGCCGGAGCAAGCTGCAAGGGGAGAAGGCCCTGGAGCAAGTCGGGGGGGCGATGCCGTGGGTTATTGTGCGGGCCCCGGTGATCTATGGTCCGCGGGACCGGGATCTCTTGGTTTTTTATCGATTGGCCAAACGGCGGCTGGCGTTTCGCTTGAGAGGGAGGCGGGCCTTTAGCCTGTGCTACGTGGAGGACCTGATCCGCGGGGTCACTCTGGCGGCCGAGCGCGGCAGGGACCAGGAGATATACTACCTTGGAGAAAAATCTCCTCGGTCCTGGGAAGAGATATCGCAGGCTATCGCGGCGGCCCTGGGCGTCCGGCCAATGACCGTTCCCGTTCCCTCCGCCCTCCTCGCTGGCGCCGCTTGGGCCTGGGAGGGGATCGCCCGCCTGGCGGGAGTCCCGCCCCTGCTCAACCGAGACAAGGCCTGCGAGATGCGGCAGCGGTACTGGGTCTGCGACCCGAGCAAGGCCTCACACGAACTGGGTTTCACCACCTCTGTTCCCCTGCACGTGGGAGCGCAACGGGTGGCCGACTGGTATCAGAGTCACGGCTGGTTGTAAAGGGGGGGCCATGGACATCTTCGACAAATGTTACGCGTACACCGAGGCCAAGCAGGTGATGGCGGCCGGCCTCTACCCATACTTCCAAGTGATCCGATCGGCCCAGGACCCCGAGGTCGTCGTGGACGGGCGACGGATGATCATGGTGGGGTCCAACAACTACCTGGGACTCACCTCGCACCCGCACATCAAGGATGCGGCGATCCGGGCGGTGGAGAAGTACGGGACCGGATGCGCCGGCTCCCGGTTCCTCAACGGCACCATGGATCTTCACACCGAGGTCGAGGCCCAGTTGGCCAAGTTCAAGGGGAGAGAGGCCGCCCTCCTCTTTTCGACCGGGTTTCAGACGAACCTGGGCGTCATCTCGGCCCTGGTCGGCAAAGACGATGTAGTCATCATCGACCGGTGGAACCACGCCAGCATCATCGACGGCTGCCGGCTCTCTTTTGGCCAGATCCTGAAGTACCGGCACAACGACATGGAAGACCTCGAGCGCATCCTGGCCGCCCACCCCGACAAGGGGAAGCTGATCGTCGTGGACGGGGTCTTCAGCATGGAGGGAGATATCGTCAACCTCCCGGGAATCGTTCGCCTCGCCCGAGAATACGGGGCCAGAGTGATGGTGGACGACGCCCACGCCACCGGCGTGCTTGGCAAGGAAGGCCGCGGGACTGCGGAACACTTCGGGCTCGAGGAGGAAGTGGACATCGTCATGGGGACGTGCAGCAAGGCCCTGGCGTCGGTGGGAGGTTTCATCGCCTCGAGCCACGAGGTAATCCACTACGTCAAGCATAAGGCCCGTTCCATGATATTCAGCGCCTCCCTCCCCCCCGCCTGTGTGGCCACCATCGGGGCTGCCCTGGAGGTGATCGAGCGGGAGCCCCAGCGACGGACGCAGCTCTGGAGGAATGCGCAGCGGGTGCGAGAGGGCCTGAAAGGGATGGGGTTTGACACAGGGCTCAGCGAAACGCCCATCGTCCCGGTCCTGCTCGGCGACGACCTGCACGCCTTCCGGATGGGACGCGCCCTCTACGAACAGGGGGTCTTCGCCAACGTGAGCGTGAGCCCCGCCGTCCCCGAGGGGCGAGCCCTGATCCGCACCAGCTATATGGCGACCCATACGGACGTCCACATCGATCGGGTCCTGGAGGCCTTTCGCGCCGTCAGGAGGGATCTAGGGGCCATCTGACCGTGGAGGTCTTGCCTGTCACCACCGACCGGGATCTCCAGCTCTTTCTCCACCTTCCGTGGCGCATTTACCGGGGTGATCCCCACTGGGTCCCCCCCCTCCTCCTAGAGCAGCGCCAGCTCCTCACCGGCCAACACCCCTTCTTTGAGAAAGCCGAGATCCGTCTGTTCCTGGCCAGAGAAGGTGACGAGATTGTGGGCCGGATCGCCGCGATTCTGGACCGGCATTTTCTCGAATTCCATCATGACCCGGTCGGCTTCTTCGGCTTCTTCGAATGCCTCGGCGACGGGGGAATCACGGCAGGGCTCTTGGCAGCGGCGCAGGGGTTCCTCCGAGGAAAGGGGATGCGGGCAATCCGCGGGCCGGTCAATCCCTCGATGCACAACCCGTGCGGCCTTCTCGTCGAAGGCTTTGATTCCCCACCCGCGTTCCTGATGCCGTATAATCCCCCGCGCTACCAGGCCCTCCTCGAGGCAGCCGGATGCCGAAAGGTGAAGGACCTTCTCGCCTACCGCATCGAGATCCCGGCTGCAATCCCGCCCAAGGTGATTCGGTCCGCCACGGGGGCGGAGCAGAAGGGTATCCGTGTCCGACCTATCAACCTGAAGCGGCTGCGGGAGGATGTCGGGATCTTCCGTGAACTCTACAACGCGGCTTGGCAGCAGAACTGGGGCTTCACGCCGATGACGCCGGCAGAGGCCGAGTGGATGGCGAAACACCTGAAGCCCCTGCTCGTCCCCTCCCTCGCCCTGATCGCCGAGACCGAGGGACGACCCGTCGGGTTTCTCATGCTCCTGCCCGATTACAACCAGGCGCTGCGGCATCTCAACGGTCGCCTCGGGCTGCTCGGCTTGCTCAAGTTCCTCTGGTACCGCCGCCGCATCCGCGACGCGCGCCTCCTCCTCCTGGGAGTGACACCCGAGTACCGCGGAAAAGGAGTGGACGCCCTCTTGTACAGCGTCGCCTACCACGACCTGAAAAGGCGGGGGTTCATCCACGCTGAGATCTCGTGGGTGCTCGAGGATAACTGGGTCGTCCTCCGGCTCGTCGAGCGGTGGGGTGGCGTCCCTTATAAACGGTACCGGATCTACGAACTTCCTCTGTAGGGCCGCCGCCAGAGAGTCAGCGTCACCCGCTCCAACACCAGGCAGACGCCGGCCAGCAGGATCCCCGCCAGGACATCCACCACATAGTGATAGCGGAGGTACACGGTGGAGAAGATCAGGGCAACCACCATCGGCAGGAATATCCAGAAGAGGCCACGCGCGAGCCGCCAGGCGTAGAAAAGGACCACGAGGACGATGGCGGTGTGACCGCTCGGGAAGGCATCCTGCTTGAAGCGCTCAAGGACATTGAGCGTATCCCGGATCGTGTCCGCCAGGAACACCCCGGGAAGGTCAATGTGTTGCAGATGGGCCAGTGTAAACCGAGGCCCGACGGCAGGAAACAGAAAGTAACCGACATACGAGAGGTAATAGCAGAGGACCAGCCCAAAGACCGCCCGGTCAAAATCTTCTGTCTTCCCTCGCCGATAAATGGCAACGACCAGGATGACGGGAAGAAAGTAGTAGGATGTGTAGGCCCACGTCAGGACTTCCGTGAGCACAGGGTGGCTGAACCGCTCGAGCCAGACGGTGGGATGGGTGCCCAGGAGGGCGTGATCCAGTCGGATGAGGAACGGGTCCCGTTCGCTCGGGCTCGCCCACGGGAGGAGATCGGCAAAGCTATCGAAGAGGATCGGAATGAAGATGAGAGGGTAGAAGGCATGGAGCGCCCGCACGATCCAGACCTGTCTCCGATCGAGCCACCAGAGGAGAGTAAGAACAACGGCGAGGCCACTGTATTTCGCCAAAAGGACCGGTCCGTGGGGATTGGCAGGCAGCGTCACCACCGTGGTGAGGATCAAAACGAGGAGCGCCAGATAGGTGATGAGATCCACCGGCGTAATTCGCGGATTTCCCTCCATGGTCACTCTCCTGCGGATATCGAGGGGTCATCTTAACTGCTTTCGTTGCTTTTTCAAGGACAAAGCGCCGAGCCCGCCCTCCGCGGATGGATGGCGGGCGGCGAATCCCCAAACGGGTCCCGGCAGTGCGGGGCATCGGACAAAGCGGTTGAGCGGAAGAGCCAAACGTGCTATGTAGGCCCAAAGGGCAGGACGACCTACTGAGAGAAAGAACTCAAAGGGACAGCCGCGAGTCCCAGGGGAGGTTTCCATGGGAGACCCTGATGAAATCGACAAGGAGAATCAGGACGAATATATGATCGTCAGTGAAGAGAGGGCGCGACCGCGGATTACCGTCGATGAAGGAATCTTCGATCGTCCCATCCGAGACCTGCATTACCATCCCCCCCTGTGCCTCCAGCGCACAGCGAAACTCGCCGCGGCGGTTAAGCTGATGCAGCAGCACAGCGTCGGCGCTGTGATGATCCAGGAGGGCGAAAGGCTGATCGGAATCCTCTCGGAGCGGGACATCCTGAGAAAGGTCCTGGGGACGGATCTGAATCTAAACGAAGTGACGGTAGAGAAGTATATGACACGCAACCCCGAGGTGCTCAAGCTTGACGACGTGATCGCCTATGCAATCCGTACAATGCACGTAGGCGGTTTCCGCCACGTTCCTCTCGTGGACAACGAGCACCGCCCCGTGGGGATCGTATCGGTGAAGGACGTGAATGACTACATCGTCTCCGTCATCGCCCAGCAGATCCTCACCCTTCCCCCTGACCCCCATCGGAAGTATGAGCCCCGGGTCGAGGGCGGCTAGCCCTTCGGGCGGCTGTCAGCAGTCCGCTGTCAGCCGTCAGCATGACCTCCGAGTTCTCGCTGATTGCTGACTGCTGATCGCTGACAGCTGTCGCGGGCGTTTGCGTAAGAGGACGTGCCAGAAGGCATGAAGATCCTGGCGTTCCTCCTCGATCTTCAGGATCTCGTACCTCTTCCCGAAGATCCGCGCAAAGTCAGCCTTGCGAAAAAAGTGGTCGTAGTGATTCCGGTGGACGAGCCAGTTCCGGCTGCGGCGCTCGCCCGGGTAGTGCTTGAAGCGCGTGCTGAAGGTGGTCAGGTGAAGGTAGCCGCCGGGCCTCAGAAGCACCATGAGGCCAGCCAGGTACCGGGACCAGTCGGCCTTCTTCACATGGTGGAAGCAGCCGCAGTCGAGCACGGCGTCAAAACTTGCCTCCCGAAAGGGGAGACAAAAGGCATCGGCGAGCGCAAAGGTCAGGTGTGGTCGGATCGGCCGGGCATCCAGTCGCGCGCGGGCCTTCTGCAGGGCGAGCCGCTCATAGTCGACGCCCACCGCCCGGTGTCCTGCCTGGCCCAGGCAGATCATGTGGCGCCCCTCGCCGCAGCCGACATCGAGGACCCGTGCCCGTCCCCGTTCGCGCCTGAGGCGCCGAGCGAGATGCACGACCGCCGGGGTGGGCCTGAAGCGTGGCCAGGGCGTCTCCCCCGCCTCATACGCCCGCTGGAAGAAGCCCTTCTGTCTTTCATAAATCGGGATTGCCATCTCAGAATACAAGTGCCCGCGAGAAGGAGCGGTCGAAATGCTCCTTGGGCCGGTTGAAATATCCGATGTCGATCTGCGGGGCTTCGAGCCGGATCGTCCGCAAGAGCTCCCGCATCCCGATGGCCCGGCCGCGGCGTGGGGGCAGGCCTTCCAGGTAGCGGCGGGGATCGATGTTGAGGTTCTTCATCTGGATGAGGTCGAGCCCCGTCTCGGCGACCAAGCGAAGCAACCCCTCGACCTCTTCCTCCCGGTCCGAGACTCCGGGGAACACCAGCAGGTTGATCGCGGTGTAGCAACCAAGGTCCTTGGCCGTCCGGATCGAGGCGATCACGTCCGCCAAGCCGTAGTGCCGGGGCCGATAGTAGGCCGCATACAGGTCCGGCTGGGTCGAGTTCAGGCTGACGCGAATGCTGTCCAGGCCCGCTTGACACAGGCGCTCGACGACCCGAGGCAGCGAGCCATTCGTGTTCAGGTGAATCGTTCCCCGGTCGGTCTCAGCCCTCACGCGCCGAATCACCGCCTCGATCAGATCCCCCTGCAACAGGGGTTCTCCGTCGCACCCCTGTCCAAAGCTGACGATGCCCTCCTCCGCTTCGGTCAGATGCGGCAGCGCCACCGCGCAGAGCTCCTCGAGCGTCGGTGCGAAGGCCATGCGCTCATGGGACGCCGGAACGAGCCCGTCGGGCTGAAGCGAGATGCAGCCCACGCAGTCCGCGTTGCAGGCGAAGGCGATGGGCAGCGGCGCCTCCCATCGCCGGTAGAACCCGTTCTTGGCACAGAGGCAGTGGTACTCTGTGGCACAACGCTTGATCTGATGCCAGACGCGGTTGTTCGGCTGCACGGCCAGTCGTCTTTCGATGAGGGGCAGGAGCGTCCGATCATCGTACTGCCAGGGCTCCTGGTGGTCCATGGAATCTACCCGGACCGCGGCAGTGACGAACTGTCCATCCCGCCACCCCACGGCGGTATAGGCCCATAGAGGCAGATAGGGCGTTGCGAAAGGAGCGAAGGTAGCCGGCAGATGGGTTCGCATATACCCCGGGGGCAGGAAGGCCGCCACCGCCAGCGCCTCCCGCCTGCCAACCGCCTTGATCGCCTCGAAGGTGCAGAGCGCCGTATTCCACCCGACCGGGTGCGCCCCCGGCATCGTAAAGAGGCGCGCCC
>JAHFDE010000071.1 GCA_023249165.1 Candidatus Methylomirabilota bacterium
GGTCTCGAGCTCAGGCGGCACGACACCGCCCCACGGATCGCGACGGCTCAACAGGAGATGCTCGACTGCCTGGCTCACGCAGAGAGTGCCGCCGAGTTTTCGACCCGAGTCCCGGAGGCGCTCGAGATCCTGAGGCGGCATGTCGAGGCGATCCGGGGTGGGCGGGTCCCGCTGGAAGACCTCGTCATTACCCGGACCCTCTCCAAGGAGCCGATGCAGTACGTCCGGGAGGACGCGGGTGCGATCGCCGCCAAGACATTGGCCCGGGCCGGAGTCGAGCTTCACCCGGGGCAGCAGATCGACTACCTCATCCTCGATCGAAAGGCCAAGGCAAAGGGGGACCGGGTGCGGCCCGTGGTCTTGCTGACAGGGGACGAGAGCTATGATAAAGAGCGATATGCGGAATTGCTTTTGCGAGCAGCCGAAACCCTCCTCGGCCCGGTCGGCTGGCCCGCCCCCCGGCTCCAATCCTGGCTCGCGACCCCGTAAGCTTCCTAGTCCCTCTCCTCTTGCCGATCGCTGGTGCGCGAATTGCACTCCTAGCCAAACGCACGACGAGCTTGGCACGCACCCTCTCTATCCCAGCGAAGGGCAGTCGGAGTCGGTTTCCCAGACATCCGATGGGGGAAAACCTGAGACATGGCTCACCGTCGAAATCATGAGAGGAATACAAAAGCCTGGATCACACCTGGAAGCTTGCTCTTCGTCTGTATCACCTCTCTCTTTGTGAGCGGAACCGCTTTATCCCAAGATTGGCCTCTGGGGACGTTCTACTATGAGATTACTCGCAGCAACGACCAAATAGGAATACATAAGATTGTATCTAAACGACAGGGCGAAGACGTCGTCGTGGAAACTGAGGAATGGGTGGATGACACCGGGTACTGCCGTGCCTCAAAACGAAGGGAGCTGTGGCGCCACGGAACGCTGACAGCCTTCGATTCTTCTACCGCAGGCTCGTGTTCCATTTTTGTACGAATGGCACGACCGAGTGTGTGTCCATGGGATGAATTCGGAGATCCGATCACGGTCTCGGTTGTTCGGAAAGAGAAGGTACTCTTCAAAACAGTTGGCTCAGAGAAGAGTCAGCAAATTTCCGCAGAGGCCGTCCCAACGAATTTCTTGAACCCTGCGTTTCGAGGATCGGACCATATCGTACAGGTCATCAGCCCAATTACAGGAGAACTTAAGTCGATGATCATCTCCAATAAGGGAGTGGAGCATTTATCGATCGGAAACACGTCCGAAAAGACGGAACGGTATCTTGTACAAGATCAAGATGGTCACAATCGCGAGCTCTGGTACGACTCTCGGGGGGTATGGATCCAGATGTTGCTTCACGGCGACGCTGTGACATTCGCAGCCGCCAGCCCCGCAAAGATGGAATCTGAGTTGCCGTCGTTCGTCAGGAGATCGGATTGTCTGAGAAAATTACCGCATCATACGAAGTGACATCATCTTCGACCCCCCTCCAATCCCGGCTTGACATCTAAGCCGCCTTATCATCTTTCCCTTGACAGGAAGCGTCTGTTTCCTTTAATCACCCTAAAAGGGAGTTGCCGCATCCGGCATCAGATGTCTTTTCGTCGTTTGGTTCGGAGGGGAATTATGCAGCAATTCGCGACATGGGCGGCATCATTCGCGCTGACGGTGTTGACAGCGCTGCGCGTCCGTGCTGCCGCGACGGCGCTTGCCACTCTCGTGCTCGTGCCGGCGGCGGCGCCCGCGCAGCGCTTCGAGCGCGGGCTGCTGTGGCGGATCGAGGGCGGCAGCGCGCAACCCAGCCACGTATTTGGCACCATCCACTTGAGCGATCCGCGCGTCACGAAGCTGCCACCCGCGGTCGCTCGGGAGCTTAACGAGGCGCGCAGCCTGACCGTCGAAGTCGGACTCGGTGCGCCCAACCTGTTCGCGCTTGCCAACCGCATGGTGTTCAGCGACGGGCGCGATCTGCCCGGCGAAGTGGGCCCGGAACTGTACGGGAAGACCGCCCCGCTCGGGGAGAAACTGGGCATACCCGAACCGGTACTGCGGCTGTTCAAACCGTGGGCGGTGGCGGTGCTGCTGAGTGTGCCGCAACAGAACCCGGAGGAGGTACTCGACCTTGTGATCGCCCGTAGCGCCGCCGCGCAGGGCAAGCCGGTCCATGAGCTGGAAAGCGTGGACGAGCAGGTCGCCACGTTCGAAGGCCTGTCCGAAGACGACCAGATCGCGCTCCTCAGGCGGGCGGTGGACAACTACGAGCGCCTGCCGCGCACTGTCGGGCGGCTGATTGAGGCTTATCTTGTGCGCGATCTCGCCGCGATGTGGCGCATCAGTGAGGAAAGCGACGACGGCAGCGTGGAGGCGCGGCGACTCAATGAAATCTTCGCTCGGCGGCTGCTCGAGGGGCGCAACGCCCGCATGGCCGAACGCATGCAGGCGCGGCTCAAGGAAGGCAAGGCCTTCATCGCGATCGGCGCACTGCACCTCTACGGCAGCCGCGGTGTGCTGCCGCTGCTCGAGCGCCGCGGCTGGCGCGTGACGCGCATATATTGACCCACCCACAGCATTTCACCTCGATTATTCCGATGCACAGATCCGCCCCTCCTGCTGACAGGGGATGAGAGCTATGATACAAAGACCTACGAGGCGCTGCTCCTGCGGGCGGCCGAAACTTTCCTCGGCCCGGTCGGCTGGCCCGCCACCAGGCTCCGGCCCTGGCTCGTGAGCCGTTGAGCCCCTTGAACCCCAGCCGCTAGGAATGTCGAAGGACGGCAATGTCTCGAAGAGTCGCAGCCAGATTTAACAAGGAATATCTGACGACCTTTGGTCCGGCGCTGCTCATCACGATCATCGGTTTCTGGGCAGCGTATCAATTCGTCGGGCCGGCCCCACCCGATAGAATTGTCATAAGCACGGGCAGGGAGGAGGGCGCCTATTACAAGTTCGCCCAGCGGTATCGCGACATATTGGCTCGCGATCACATGACGCTTGAGATACGCACCTCGGCTGGCTCCGGCGAGAACATCCAACGGTTGCAAGCGAAGGAGGGTGGCGTAGACATTGCTTTTGTTCAGGGTGGTACCGATGGATCCAGAGGCCCTCACAATCTGGTATCACTGGGCAGCGTCTACTACGAACCGGTATGGGTGTTTTATCGTAGTACCAAACAGGTGAATCGGCTCAATGGGCTTGCTGGCAAGAGGATATCCGTCGGGGAAGAAGGGAGCGGCACCCAGTTGGTGGCCTTGCAGCTCTTGAAAGAGAGTGGTGTAGATCGACCCCCAACGGTCCTCTCTTTCCGGGGGAGCCAGGATGCAGCTCATGCCCTCCTGAAAGGAGACGTGGATGCCGTCTTTCTCATCGCCTCGCCTCGGTCGGAGGTCGTTCGAAAGCTTCTTTCGGTACATGAGATCAAGTTGATGAGCTTTGAACAAGCAGAGGCGTATGCGCGCATCCATCGCTACCTGGCCAAGGTCACCTTACCTCAGGGTGTGATCGATCTCCAGAATGAGATTCCGCCGGTTGATACGCACCTGATCGCTGCGACCGCCAATCTCGTCGTCCGAGACGACTTTCATCCGGCGCTGATCGATCTCCTCCTCGAGGCTGCTCAGGAGGTTCATGGGGGAGGAGACCTGTTCGAGCGACCGGACGAGTTTCCGTCCCCCAAGTATCTGGAATTTCCGCTCAGCGAAGACGCAGAGCGCTTTTACAAACGTGGTCCGTCCTTCCTGCGGCGCTATCTCCCCTTTTGGGCTGCGACTTTCCTTGAGCGGATGGTTGTTTTGCTGATACCGATCATCGCCCTGCTTTGGCCATTGTTCAAGATCGTTCCGCCGGTGTACCAATGGAGAATCAGATCAAGGATCTATCGCTGGTATGAGGACGTGAAAACTGTTGACCTCAGAGTGGACAGGGACCGTTCTCCAGAACGCGTCGCAGCCCATGTGGCGGAGCTGGACAGGATCGAGGCTCAGGTGAATGACATCCGTGCACCGTTGGCATACGCGGATCAGGTCTACAATCTGCGCATGCATATCAACCTCGTCCGTGAAAAGCTCGCAAAGACGATGCAAGACACCGCGGGCTAGGCATCTGGTCACGAAGCCCATGCATATCCGATCCCGAGTCGGCAGCGCCTTTCTGAAGCTAGCCGTTTGTCTCTTTCTCCTTTCTTCCGGTTGTGCCAGTGTTGCGAAATATCCCGTGCGGGGCACTCTGGCCGGTCAGGCAATATCGACAACTGTCGACTCGGAGCTATCGAAGTATTACCTCGAGCATTACCTCAGGAACGATCGCACCAATCCTGCGTACGACCAAGAGATCAATCGGGCATTCACCATATGGAATCAACGATCGCTGGATAGCGATAGCCTCAGAGAACTGACACAGGAGTTCTCCCCGGACTTTGCAACGCTGTATTTCGTCTCTCGCGTTTATCAGGATCCAAGAAATCGCAAGGCGCAGGACGCATTCCATGCGCAGGTTGCAACTCTCAGAGCGAAGGGACCAAAAGAGGTATCTCGAATCGCCAAAAGATTTGCGCCGTACCTTATCGCCTTTGTTCCGGGCTACGCGTATAAGAAGGATCCGGCCACCGGTGCTGACTTCGCCCAGCAGCGACGTCTGATGACCGAGGCGGGGTTTAAGAACGTACTGATCGAGACGGATGAACTCGCCACGGTCGATAAGAACGCACAAATTATCGCAAGCGAGATACTGCGGCTGAGCGAAGAGCACCACAGAATCATTCTGGTGAGCACCAGCAAAGGCGGGACCGAGGTCGCGCTCGCCATCGGAAAACTATTGCCTCCAGAACGACTCGAAGGCGTAAAGGCATGGATGAGCATTGGTGGCCTGCTGAGAGGAACCCCATCGGCGGACCAGGCGCTCCAATGGCCTAGGAGCTGGTTGGTCAGAACGGCCTTTTTCTTCACAGGTCATCGTGGAGAGATCATTGAGGACTTAAACACCAAGAAGAGGAGGGAGGTATTTGCGCAACTCGAATTCTCGGGGGACATACTAACGCTGCAATATGTGGGCGCTCCGCTTTCGGGACAGATTGCCGAGTATGTCCAAGGGCGGTATGATGATCTCAAGAATCTCGGGCCGAATGATGGGCTGACCCTGTTGGCGGATGAGTTGGTCGAAGGGGGTATTGTTATTACCGACATAGGACTCGACCATTACTACCTCGATCCCGAAATTGACCTGAAGACCTTTGCCCTGGCGTCTGTGGTTCTGGGTCTGCTCGAAGGACGCGATCAGCAACACAGACATCCCCGCCCCGCGACTTCTCCGTAACGCGATGCGCACGGTGGAAGAGAAGATCAAGGTTTTCGATAGCCATTTTCACATTATTGACAACCGGTTCCCCCTCGTGGCGAACCAGGGGTATCTTCCTGACAATTTCACATGCGCCGATTATCTCGAACGGGCCAGAAAGCTCAAGATCGCCGGGGGAGCGATCGTATCCGGCTCCTTTCAGGCATTTGATCAGACCTACCTCGTGGTAGCCCTCGAGGAACTCGGCCCGACCTTTGTGGGGGTGACGCAGTTCCCGGCCTCCGCCCCGGATGAAGAGATCATGAGGCTCGACGCCGCCGGGGTCCGGGCCGTGCGCTTCAATCTCCGGCGGGGCGGCTCGGAGGGGGTCGAGGGGCTGGAAGATCTGGCCCGGCGCGTGCACGAAATCGCCGGCTGGCACGTCGAGCTCTATGTCGATTCCCGCCACCTGACCGAATTGTATTGCATTCTCGTGGCGTTGCCGTCCGTCTCGATCGACCATCTCGGCCTCTCCCGAGCCGGTTTCGACACCCTCCTCAAGTTGGTCGAACATGGGGTGCACGTGAAGGCCACCGGATTCGGCCGGGTCGACTTTGACGTCGTGCCGGCCATGAAGGCGATTGTTTCCATCAATCCCGATGCCCTGATGTTCGGGACCGACCTCCCCTCCACGCGAGCCGACCGGCCGTTTCGGGATGAGGACGTGAACGTGATCCTGGACGCGTTCGACGAGGCGATCGGGAGGAAGGTCCTCTACGAGAATGCGGTTGCGTTCTACCGGCCACGGGCAGCCGTGTGACCATGCCCTCTCGGAATCTACCGGGTGCGCCGTTGAACTGAGTGAGAACCATCGGGAAAAAAGATGCCCAATCCCCCTATTGACCCCGAGGCGTTTCGCGCGTTTGAGCACGAGGGTTGGGAAAGGATCCCGCAGCGATACCACAATGCCTTTGCCTCCTTGACCAGTCAAATGACCACGCCGCTTCTCGATGCCGTCGGTGTGACTACCGGGGTGCAACTGCTCGATGTTGCGACCGGTCCCGGGTACGCGGCGGCGGCGGCAACCAAGCGGGGAGCCGAGGTCGTTGGTGTTGACTTTGCCCCCGCGATGGTTGCTGAAGCGCGGCGGCGTTATCCCACGGTCGACTTTCGGGAAGGTGACGCTGAGGACCTCCCATTTCCGGAGGCCTCTTTTGACGCGGTGACCATGAATTTTGGACTCCTCCATTTGGGGAGACCTGAGCAGGCCCTGACGGAGGCGCATCGTGTGCTCCGTCCAGGAGGAAGGCTCGGGTTTACGGTGTGGGCGAGGCCGGAGGAGGCAATCGGATTTCAAATGGTGCTGCGGGCGGTCGAGAGCTATGGGAAGGTGGATGTACAACTCCCGCAAGGCCCCCACTTCTTCCGGTTTAGCGATCCGCAGGAATGCCATCGGTCTGTATTGGGCGCCGGCCTCGTTTCTCCCACCGTGAAAACTATCCCTCTGATATGGCGGCTTCATTCGCCTGACGCGTTGTTCGAAAACATGTTCGAAGGCACGGTACGAACGGCAGGCTTGCTGCGAGCTCAGTCTGCTGATGCGATTCGTGCCATTCGGAAAGCGCTTCGCCAGGCCGCGATGCCCTATCAGAAGGGCGATGGCGTCGAGCTTCCGATGCCGGCAGTGCTGGTGTCTGCGCGGAAGCCCTAGACTTTCATCACCGGTGGGGGGGCAGCGGATCCGAGCCGTGGTTTTTTCTGGCAGGGGAGGACACCTCCGATTATGATAGGAGAGTGCAGGAGGCCGTGTTCCTAGGGGTTAGGGGAAGACCGGGCGGCCTCCCTTGGTTGCGGAGAGAAAGGGGAGCGCAAAGGCGATGGGTGGGTTGGACGGCCTTTCGGTGTGGGCCGAGGATGATCTCCGGAGAAAGCTCTTGTGGTATCGTCAGGTGTCCGCCAACCGGATGCCGGCGAAATTCCGGATTGCCGGTCACATCCCGGTAGAGGTTCCCTTGGCGGAGGCTCCGGAAGAGGTCCTCTGGGAAGAGCTTGAGGCAAAAACGCCCGTCTTTCTGGACCTCTGGGATCGGATCCGGCGTGGCATCGATGACCTGCCGGCCTCTCCCAGACCGCAACCCAATCTGGTCGACCTTTGCCGCGAGCTCAGCATCCGTATGCTCAGTCATTGCAACTTTTGCCGCTGGAACTGCCGGGTGGACCGGCAAAAGGGCACGAAATTCGGCACCTGCAAGCTGGCCGAGGATTCCCGCGTCTCAAGCTATTTCCACCATCCGGGAGAAGAGTTGATCTACCGGGGGCGGCTCGGTTCGGGGACGATCTTTTTCACCTCCTGTAATATGCGGTGCGCGTTCTGCCAGAACGGCGACATCAGCACAGATAAGGACAACGGCGAGGTAGTGTCTGCGCGCACGCTGGCCACGATGGCCTGGCTGCTCCGGATGGAGGGATGCCACAACGTGAACTGGGTCGGGGGTGAGGTGACCATCCATCTGCACAGCATCGTGGAGGCGATCTCGCTGCTCGAGGACCTCCGTCCCAATATTCAGGACCTTCGGGAGGCGCTCGGGGTGAAGAGCGACTACTACACCAGCTACCGGCGCAATCCGGAGGGTGCCACGTACCGGGGTGCCTTCAACGCGCCGATGTTGTGGAACAGCAACTTCTTCATGTCGGCACCGGCGATGAAGGTCCTTCGGCTGCTGATGGATGTCTGGCTCCCGGATTTCAAGTTCGGTCCTGGAAAGTGTGCCGTGAACCTCTCGAGGACCCCCTGGTACTGGGAAACCGTGACCGGCAATATGCAATTGATCCACGGCTGGGGTGAGGAGTTTACCATCCGCCATCTGGTCATGCCGAATCACGTGGAGTGCTGCACCCGGCCGGTTCTGGAATGGATCGCCCAGACCATGCCGGACGTGCCGGTGAATGTCATGGACCAGTTCCACCCAGATAATTTCTGTGACCCATCCGGCGCGAAGTACGACAAGAAACACGAGGAGATCGCTCGCCGGCCCACCTCTCAGGAAATCGTACAGGCCTTTCGCTACGCGAAGGACCTCGGACTCCACTTCGAATCGCTGAGCTACGAAAAGAACGCGACCGGCCTCCGACTGTTGGCGTGACGACCCGGGCGCCGTGGGAATAAGGAACGGGGTGGCGTGCCCCCCGGGTCGGGTGAAAAGTGTTCCACCATTCAGCACAAGATGGGGAGAGGCGCCTTGAACCAGTCTCTTCGGGAGAGAAAGTGATGGCTCAACAGGCATTCCAGGAGTGTATCGCGGAGAGGTACTGCTGGGGCTGTGGCCTGCTGAACGAACATGGCTTGCAAATACGGAGCTATTGGTCGGGCGATCAGGCAGTCTGCACCTGGCAGCCCAGGCCCTATCACGCAGCGGGTCCCAAGCACATTCTGAATGGTGGAGTCATCGCAACCATTATAGATTGCCATTGCATCTGCACGGCGATTGCCGCCGCCTACCGCGCAGAGGGGCGATCCATGGATACGGAACCGAGCATCTGGTATGTGACGGCTTCTCTCCAGGTTGCCTACCTCAAACCGACACCGATCAACGGGCCTGTCAGTCTGCGGGCCTCGGTCAAGGAATCAACGGCAAAGAAGACGACCGTAACCTGCTCGCTGTTTGCCAGGGAAGAGGAGTGCGCACGGGGAGAGGTGGTGGCCGTGCGTGTCCCCACGGCCTGGCGCCAAGCTCCTTAGGCGCCGGGGTCACGTCGCCGGCTTGCCGTCACGCTTCGGAAGAGGGACAGGCGTGTCGGGCCAGTCTCGAGGGTTTCTGGTCACGCATGGAAGTGCGCCTTACTGTGGAGGCTTGAGGGATGGCTAAGGGAATGGCAAGCCCGTTTTTGATCCAGGAGCTGCCGGGGTTTACGCCACGGATCGGCGAGCTGGTGGTCATGATGAATTATGCGCGCCACACGACGCTCAGAGCAGTGCAGGGCCTCACGACCAGCCAGCTCGACTACCTGCACGACCCCCAGAGCAATACGATCGGGGCGGTGCTGGGCCACATCGCTGCCGTAGAGGTAGCATATCAGGTTGACACGTTCGAGGGGCGAGCTCTTGCTCCCAGGGAGAGACAAGAGTGGGGCGTACTTCTTGATCTCGGCGAGAGGGCGAGAAGGGAGATTCGCGGCCGCCCAGTGGCCTATTACTTGCATCTGCTCAAGGACGTCCGGCAGAAAACGCTGGGCGAGTTTGCCAAGCGGGGTGACGATTGGCTGTACGAGCAGACCCCATTTTGGGGCGGCAAACCGGCAAACAATTACTTCAAATGGTTTCACGTCTTCGAAGACGAGATCAATCACCGGGGCCAGATCCGTTGGCTGTGCAAGCGCCTGCCAGGGTGAGGGGCCGGGAGCGCGCGGTGGAGCCACGAGCTCGCTGGAGGAACACGCTGCTTCGGGGTTTCTCCGTTCTTGCCGTAGTCATGGCTGTGTCCCTGCCTGGGGTTGCAGAGAGCACCAGTCATCTGCGACAGGTCAAGGCATCGGCCGACGCGCAGCTGAGGATCAGAGGAGCGAAGGTGTCAACCGAGGATCAGGCCGAGAAGCTAGCGAGTGAAGCATACTTCAAGAGGATGGGTGGCAAGCGGGCAATTCAAACGGCCAAGGTGGTTTCCATTCACAGGTTGGATGTTGAGATCAAAGGTTTTTCGCGGAAGGGCGATCGGGTGTGGGAAGTACGGATTTACGGAGCCAGGGATCTCAGTGCATTGATTTGGGTGCATTCCGAAACAGCTGCAACAAAGTTTCTCGTGCCATGAGACACAACCCATCTTCCTAGACCCAGCTGAGCGCTTCGTTCTGATGCTCAACATCGCCATTATTCTCAGCATTCTGTTCGGAACCTACCCGGTTCTCTCCGGTCTTGACCGGCGGTCCGTGGAGGCGGCTGAGCAGGCGCGGGAAGGGGAGTCCTCGCAACAGTTCGGTGAGATCGCCAAGGTGAAGGTGAATCGGACAGGGACGATCTATCTCAACGGGAAAG
>JAHFDE010000203.1 GCA_023249165.1 Candidatus Methylomirabilota bacterium
GCATTCACGATGCGGTCCGCCCCCACCTCGCGCGGATTGTCGTAGAGGATGGGCATCCCAGTCCGGATCCCGGGTCCCACCACGACCGGAGCCATGCGGAAGTGGGCGCTGGTCAACTCTTCAAAGACGGGCTGGAGCGGCGGGACCACCGAGGCGATGATCAGGCCGCTCACTGCGGAGGGATGGATCCCTGCCACCTCGAAGAGATTCTTGAGGAGAATCCCGTACTCGTCGGCTGTGCCGTCCCGCCGCGTGCTGACGCGCCAATGGTGCAAGAGCTCCTGCTCCCGAAAGAGCCCGAGCACGATGTTTGTGTTGCCGATGTCGATCGCCAGTAGCATAGCGACCATGAAGCTGTCGGCTGTCAGCTATCGGCAGTCCGCAAGGAAACCATTTCCCCTCCGGAAATTGCTGACAGCTGACGGCTGATTGCTGACAGCTTAGCGTTAGCGGCCCTTATCGTTCGTCTCGCAGCATGCCGAGGTGCCTCGTGAGTTTCTCCGAGGCCTCGCCCAATTCCCGCTGGATCTCCCGTTCCTTGGCCACCACCTCTGCCGGTGCCCGGGCGAGAAAGTCTCTGTTGCTGAGCTTGCGGTTCACCCGCTCGAGCTCCTGCGCTACCTTCTGGAGCTCTCGGTCGACGCGCTGCGCCTCCGCCGCGATATCGATCAGCCCCTCGAGGGGGATGTAGATCTCCATCCCGGCAGTCACGGCTACCGCTGAACGGCGGGGCCGCTTGAGGGTCCGCCCGACCCGCACCTCCCTCGCCCGGGCTAACTGCCGAACGTAGGTCTCAGCGCTTGCGAGGAGTGACGCATCCTCCTCTTGCCCGATCTTCACCAGTACCGTCGGCGAGGCATTGGTTGGAATCCGCACCTCGGATCGGATGTTCCGGATGGCCCGGATCACTGCCATCACCCGGTCCATCTTTCGCACGGCCTCCGGATCAACACAGGACAGCTCTGCAACGGGCCAGGGGGCAATCATCACGCTCGAGGGAGCTCCCGGTGGATGGGGCAGAGACTGCCAGATCTCCTCGGTGATAAAGGGCATGATGGGATGCAGCAGCCTGAGCGACACCTCCAGCACATGGGCCAGGAGGAGACGGCCGGCCCTGGCCGCTCCTTGGTCTCCGTCCGTGGTGAGCCTGACCTTGACGAACTCCAGATACCAGTCGCAGTACTCGTGCCAGAGGAACTGATAGAGGTGGGAGGCGGCATCGCTGAACCGGAAGGTCTCCAGCGCCTGGGTCACCGACGCAATCACCTCCTGCAGGCGGCTCACGATCCACCGATCCGCGAGATCTCCCGGGGGCGGTGGCCCTTCCCTCTTGAGGGCCTCGGCGTCGTCCGGACTGAGATGGAGACCCACAAAGCGAAAGGCGTTCCAGATCTTGTTACAGAAGTGTTGATACCCCTCGATCCGTTCTTCCGAGAGCCTGACATCTCGCCCCTGGGAAACCAGGGCGGTGAGGGTACACCGCAGGGCGTCGGCACCGTACCGCTCGATCACAACGAGCGGGTCGATGACGTTCCCCTTGGACTTGGACATCTTCTGTCCCTCCGGATCGCGGACCAGGGCGTGGATATAGACCTGGCGGAAGGGGATGTCCCCCTTGCATTTCAGCCCCATCATGATCATCCGCGCGACCCAGAAGAAGAGGATGTCAAACGCGGTGACCAGAACGGTCGTGGGGTAAAAGACCTCAAGCTCCTTACTCTGCTCTGGCCACCCCAAGGTGGAGAAGGGCCAGAGGGCAGAGCTGAACCAGGTGTCGAGGACATCGGGGTCCTGCACGAGCTCGCGACCGCCGCACCGGGGACAAGCGTCTGGCTTCTCTCGGGCTACGATGGGCCGGGCGTCACGGCCGATGGTATACCCCGCCTCTGCTGCCGGGATGAGATTGCCAGCATCACACGACGGGCAGTACCAGGCGGGAATCTGGTGCCCCCACCAGATCTGCCTTG
The DNA here is from genome assembly GCA_023249165.1 of Candidatus Methylomirabilota bacterium. Lineage (GTDB taxonomy): Bacteria > Methylomirabilota > Methylomirabilia > Methylomirabilales > CSP1-5 > CSP1-5. The sequence goes on from JAHFDE010000203.1 coordinate 1,968, forward strand.
AGATGCACCAGTCCTTGATGTTCTGCATCCACTCGAAGTAGTTCTTCTCCCACTGCGGCGGGATGATGCGCACGCGGCCCTCTTCGACCACGCGGATGGCCGGCTCGGCCAGCGGCTTCATCCGGACGAACCATTGCGGGGTGAGGTAAGGCTCAACATCGGTTTGACACCGGTAACAGCGGCCGAGGGCGAGCCGGTAGGGTTCTTCCTTGACCAGATATCCATCCTTGCGCAGATCCTTGAGCACCATCTGCCGGACTTCCAACCGGTCGCGACCGACATACGCACTAAGCCGGCTCCGCACTTCACTGCTCGCATCCTCTAGAAAGGTCCCCCCCACCGTCCCATCCGACCGGAAGGTGGGGATGACAGCCAGCCCGTGGCGCTGGCCCACCTCGAAGTCGTTGAAGTCGTGGCCGGGTGTGATCTTGAGGGCTCCGGTCCCGAACTCGCGCGACACATAGGGATCCGCGATCACGGGCAGCTTCCGGCCCACCAGCGGGAGGATGATGTGCTTGCCGACAGCCTTCGCATAGCGGGGATCCTCCGGGTGCACGGCGACGGCTGTGTCCGCCAGCATCGTCTCGGGCCGCGTGGTGGCGACCACCACTCCACTTTTTGGGTCCCCTGCGAAGGGATACCGGATGTGCCACAGAGTGCCGTCGATCTCCTCATGGACGACCTCGATATCGGCCAGCGCGGTTTCGCAGCGCGGGCACCAGTTCACCAGCCGCTCCGCCCGGTACAAGAGCCCATCCTCCCAGAGACGGGCAAAAGCCTCCAGCACCGCATTCTGGCGTGGCCCATCCATGGTAAAGGCTTCACGGACCCAGTCGCAGGAGGCCCCCAGCTTCTTGAGCTGGTTGATGATGGTCCCTCCCGACTGCTCCCGCCACCGCCAGACCCGGGCGACGAAGGCCTCACGCCCGACCTGCTGTCGGGTGAGCCCCTCGGCGAGCAGCTGACGCTCCACCACGTTCTGGGTCGCGATGCCCGCATGATCCGTCCCGGGCATCCAGAGGGTGTTATCGCCCGCCATTCTGCGCCACCGGATGAGAATATCCTGGAGAGTATTGTTCAGCGCGTGCCCCATGTGGAGGGAGCCGGTGATGTTCGGGGGGGGGATGACGATGGCATAGGGAGGCCGTGAGGAGCCAGGATCGGCGTGGAAGA
>JAHFDE010000072.1 GCA_023249165.1 Candidatus Methylomirabilota bacterium
TGGGCGTCTGGGCGGGGGATTGAATCGGACTCCGCCAGCCGGCGAGAGGTTTGACAAGGGAGAGGGGCTATGTTAAGAGGAGGCTGTGGAGTTACGAACGCCGCGTATCTACAGCGTCAGTGAGCTGACCGCCGAACTCAAGGCCCTCCTCGAGAACACCTTCACCGGGGTCTGGGTCGAGGGCGAGATCTCCAACTTCAAGCACCACACCTCGGGCCACATGTACTTCACCCTCAAGGACGATCGGGGGCAGCTCCGGGCGGTCATGTTCCGGGGGAGCAACCGGGGACTCCAGTTTCGGCCCGAGGACGGGTTGGCAGTCATCGTTTTTGGCAACGTGACCATCTACGAGCCCCGGGGCGAGTACCAGATCTACGCAGAATACATGGAACCCAAGGGGCTCGGCGCGCTGCAGCTCGCCTTTGAGCAGCTCAAGACCCGCCTCGAGGCCGAGGGGCTCTTTGACCCCGCTCGGAAACGACCCATCCCTCTCCTCCCCAAGACAATCGGCCTGGTCACGTCGCCGAGCGGTGCGGCGATCCGGGACATCCTCCAGATCATCCACCGACGGTTTGCCAATGTCCAGATCCTGATCTTCCCCGTCAGGGTTCAAGGAGAGGGGGCCGCGGCCGAAATCGTGGAGGGAATCGAGTCCCTGAACAAAGGAAGGGATCTGGATGTCCTCATCGTGGCGCGGGGCGGAGGATCCATCGAGGACCTCTGGGCCTTTAACGAAGAGGTGGTCGCTCGCGCGATCTACGCCTCCCAGACGCCGGTGATCTCCGCTGTGGGCCATGAGACCGATTTCACCATTGCCGACTTCGTGGCCGATGTCCGTGCCCCGACCCCCTCGGCGGCCGCCGAGCTCGTCATCTCGCGAAAAGCAGAACTCAGCCAGCGGGTAGACGATCTCTTCAGCCGACTGGTGAGTCATATGCGACACCGGACCGAGAGGAGTGGAGAGCGACTGCGCAGTCTCGAACGGCACCTCAGGCTGCTCAGCCCCCTCGAGCGGGTGAAGCGGCAGCGAGAACGACTCAGGGAGGGGGTGCTGGCACTTCAGTCATCGATGAGCCACCGCCTCGCGCTGTGGCGGGGGGAGCTCAGAACCGCGGCGGCGAGGCTCGATTCACTCAGCCCCTTGGCCATCCTGGCCCGAGGATACAGCGTCTGCCGGCTGCTTCCCGATCTCAGCATCCTCACGCGTGCCGCCTCCGTCGCGGAGGGCGGGCGCGTGGAGGTCCTGCTGCACCAGGGGGGACTGATCTGTCGGGTCGAGGAACGGCGGCAGTAGGCGTGCCCAGGCCTCTGTCGATGATCGACACGCGATGGCACGGGGAACGGGATGGCTGACGAGACAGAGATAAAATTCGAGGAGGCCCTGACGAGACTTGAGGCGGTCGTGAACCGTCTGGAGTCGGGCGAGCTACCTCTGGAGGAGTCTCTCCGTCTCTTCGAGGAAGGAGTTCATCTCACCAAGGTCTGCACACACCGCCTGGAGGAGGCCGAGCGGCGGATCACGATCCTCCTGAAGAATGAGCGGGGCGAGATCGCGGAGACCCCCTTTGAAGAAGGGCAGGAGTAGTGCTTGAAACCCAATGAACCCAATACACCCTATGAACCCCAAGAACCCGCGAAAGCGATTGGATCAGCGCCTGGTGGACGAGGCGTTGGTTGAAAGCCGAGAGCGCGCACGGGGACTGATCCTCGCCGGCCAGGTGCGAGTGGATGGCCGACGGATCGATAAGCCGGGCACCCTGATCCGATCGGAAGCGGCAGTGACCATCGCCGGCCCGGAGCATCCCTTCGTCGGTCGGGGGGGCGTCAAGCTTCGGGCGGCCCTCGATGTCTTCGGCGTCGATGTCAAGGACAAGGTCTGTCTCGACGTCGGGGCGGGCACCGGCGGGTTTACCGATTGTCTCCTTCAGGCTGGGGCGGTGAACGTTATCGCCGTGGACGTAGGCCACGGCCACCTGCACCCGCGTCTCCGACACGACCCCCGCGTGATTTTTCTCGAACGGGTCAATGTCCGGCATCTGACCAACCGCCACCTGCCTGTGCGGCCTCATCTGGCGGTGATCGATGTGGCCTTCATCTCCCTCACGCTCGTGATTCCGGTGATCGCGGACCTGCTCCTTCCCGACGGCGAGATCGTTGCCCTGGTCAAGCCGCAATTCGAAGTGGGAAAGGGAGAGGTAGGAAAGGGAGGGGTCGTCCGCGATCCGCGCCAGCACGGGCGTGCGATTCGCACGGTGGCCGGCAGCGCGCGGGGGCTCGGTATGGTGGTCAGGGGCCTCTGTGCGTCCCCGATCCTCGGGGCCAAGGGGAATCGCGAGTTCTTCCTCTACCTGGCGAAGAGCAGCGCGAGGCCAGGGAGCATCGGCGATGTCGAACGCTTGATCGAAGAGACGGTTGGCTCGGCCGGCAGGGAGGTTCTCGAACAGAAGGCTCGCTGAGGTCTGGGATGGAAACGGGACTCTTCAAACGCGTCGGCATCGTGGCGAAACCACACCGGCCGGAGGCCCGGGAGGTGGTCGACCACCTGATCAGTTGGCTCAGGGCGAAAGACCGGGAGGTCGTCCTGGATGCGGATACGGCGGCCCTCGTCGGGGCGGAGGCGACCGGGGTACCCAAGTCCGATGTCCCGCGGATGGCAGACCTCGTCGTGGTGCTTGGCGGCGATGGGACGTTACTCTCGCTGGCCAGGTTGGTGGAGTCGGGGGAGATCCCGATCCTCGGGGTGAACCTGGGAGGATTGGGTTTCCTGACAGCGGTGACGCTGGATGAGCTCTACCCGGTCCTGGGGGCGGTCCTCGCCGGGAAATATCGGGGGAGTCGCCGGATGCTCCTCCACGTGACGGTAGAGCGTCAGGGAGAGCCGGTTGCTGAGTATGTCGTCTTGAACGATGCGGTGATCACCAAGGGGGCACTCTCCCGTATCGTTGAGCTCGAGATCTACATCGAACAGGAGTACGTGACCGCGTATCGCGCCGATGGTCTCATCGTGTGTACGCCGACCGGCTCCACCGCCTATGGTCTCTCCGCCGGCGGGCCGATCCTTTTTCCCACCATGCGCGCGCTCATTCTGGTCCCGATCTGTCCCCACGGCCTGACAAACCGCCCGCTGGTGGTCCCGGAAGAGGTCAAGGTACGGGTCGCCCTCGAGTCCCAGGGCGAAGATGTGTACCTCACCCTGGACGGACAGGTGGGCTTCCCCCTCCGGTATCGGGATCTGGTTGAGATTCGGCGGGCGGACCGAGAGATCACCCTGATCGTCTCCCCGAAGAAGAGCTACTACGAGATCCTTCGGTCGAAGCTCAAATGGGGCGAACGCTAACAGTTGAGAGTTCATGGTTCAGGGTTCATGGCGAGACCCTATGTCTCCGGCCAGCAACCATGAACGATGAACCATGAACCCAGGTGAGGGATGTTGCGCGAGATTGCCATCCGACACTTTACCGTCGTTGATCAGGTGCGGGCGAATTTCGGGCGCGGCCTGAACGTGCTGACGGGAGAGACAGGGGCTGGCAAATCGATCGTCATCGGTGCGCTGGGCCTGACCCTGGGGGCACGGGGGGACACCGAGCTGATCCGATCTGGAGAGGAAGAGGCGGTGGTCGAGGCCGCCTTTGCGATTCCCGATGCCGACCCCGTGGAAAGCTTCCTCGCCTCGCAGGGGATCCCTATGGCCAAGGAGGACGACCTTGTCGTCCGGCGCCACCTCGCCAGGGAGGGGAGGAGCCGCGCCTACGTGAACGGGACGATGACGGGAGTAGCCACGCTCAAGGCGCTGGGAGAGCATCTGGTCGATATCCATGGACAGCACGACAGCGTGCTCCTGCAGAATCCCCGGCGCCACCTGGAGCTCTTAGATGCCTTTGGGGGTCTCACGGAAGAGGTCCAGGACTATCAGGCCCTCTATCGCCGATGGCAGGCGCTCAACGCAGAGCGGGACGCGCTCCAGCAGGGCGAACGGGAAAAGGCCCAGCGCAAGGATCTGCTGGAACACCAGATCCGGGAGATCGATACAGCGCATCTCACAGAGGGGGAGGAGGAAGCGTTGCAGGCGGAGCGCGCAGTCCTCACCCATCACGAGAAGCTCCTCCTGGCGGTGGAGGAGGCCTATGGGCGTCTTGAGGGGGACGAGGGAGGGATCCTTGCGGCGCTTTTTGCCGTCGAGGCCCGCCTCCGGGAGGCCGGACGGATCGACGCACGCCTCTCTGCGGGTGGGGCAATGGCCGACGAGGCGAAAACCCTGCTGAAGGAGGTGGCCCTGGCCCTTCGGGACTACCGGGACCGGCTCGACTTTGATCCCCGTCGCCTCGAGACCATTGAGGAGCGCCTCCACGCCCTCAGTCGTCTGAAGAAAAAATATGGGGTCACTGTCGGTGAGATCCTCGCGTACGGAGAACAGGCCGCCCTCGAACTCAAGCGGCTGGAGGGGGCGGAGGAGCGGCTGGTGGGTCTCGACGGGGAGATCCGGGGTGCGGAAGAAGAGCTGTGGGAACGGGGGGAGCGCCTTTCGAGCGGAAGAGGACGGGCGGCGAAGCGGCTCGCCCACGCGGTGGTGGGTGAAATCAAGCAGCTCGGGATGGCACGGGCCGATTTCCGCGTGGAGCTCAAGGGGGTTGCGGGAGCGGATCGGCGAGGGTCGCTCCGGCCGACCGGCCTGGAAGAGGCAGAGTTCCTCTTTGCGCCGAATCCCGGCGAAGGCTTCAGACCGCTCGCAAAGATCGCCTCGGGGGGTGAGCTCAGCCGGACCATGCTGGCCCTCAAAAATATCCTGGCCGCCGTGGACCACACTCCCACCCTGCTCTTCGATGAGGTCGATGCGGGGATCGGCGGGAGCATGGCGGAGGTGGTCGGCAGGAAGCTCTGGAGGGTCAGTCGAGAGCGCCAGGTCATCTGCATTACCCATCTCCCCCAGATCGCGGCCTTTGCTGATGTGCACCTCCGGGTCGAGAAAAAGGTGGACCGAGGGCGGACCGAGGCCCGGGTACTCCCCCTTGCGGAAGAAGAAAGGGTGGAAGAGCTGGGTCGTATGCTCGGGGGGTCGGAAAAATCCACGACCCCCTTCAAGCACGCCCGCGAGCTGTTGCACGCTGCAGCGAGCTGGAAGCAACAGCAGCGGAAGGCCGCAGGATGACGGGCCGCACGGGGGGCAGCAGATGACGGGGGAGGAGCGCCTTCTTTACCGATCGCTGGGGGCCTCCCTTATCTTGCACCTGCTCTCTGGGATCTTCCTCTGGAAGGTCCAGATCCCGCCTCCCTACCTCCCGGACCCCTCTCCCTTGGTGGTCCGTCTGCTCCCTCCGAATGAGATCCCCCGGTTCATCGATCAAGAGGATGCGCCAGGCGCAACCAGGCCGGTGAAGAGCAAGGACATCTCCCAGGTGACGAGTGAGGCCCGGGGTCCCGGAAGGGTTCCGGGCCCGTCGACCACCCCTGAAAGCTCAGGGACTCCGAAGCCGGGGCGTGCTTCGCCTTCTCCCGAGGCCGGAAAGGTCGCGGAAGCGCCTGCCTCGCCTCCGGTCCCCCGGCAGCCGCCCCTGCCGCGGGCTCCCACATCCGAGTCCGCCGGAGAGTCGCAACGCCTGGCGCGGCCGGATTCGTCCCCGAGCCCGCCCACCTCTCCTCGTCCCTCCCTCCGAGAAGAGATCGCAAGGTTGGGGAAACAGGGATCCTCCGTGGGTGGGAAAGGCTTCGACGCCGGGGAGCAGGGGGATACCGGAACGGACGAGCGCATTGTTTCGCTGGAGACCCAGAGCTCAGAGTATGCCCCCTACCTTGCCGACGTCAAGCGTCGGATCGAACGACATTGGGAGATTCCGTTGTACGCGAGGCAGACTGGTCTCACCGGAAACCTCGTCCTGGTCTTCAGCATCACGGCGGACGGAAACGTGGCCCACCTCGAGATCACCGAAAGCTCCGGGACGTCCGTCCTGGATGACGCGGCGGTCCAGGCTGTACAGGCCGCGGCGCCCTACGGCCCCTTTCCGTCCCAGTTCACCTTTGGGCGTCTCACCATTGTTGGAAATTTTCGGTATGCTGACCTGACCAGACGGGTGAAGCCGTCTCGCTAAAGCAAACGCACAAAGTGCGTTTGCTTTGGAGCAATGGAGCAGTGGTTCGACACGCTCAGACTTCGGCTGAGCTCAGTCGAATGCCCCACCCCGAGCCGTTCGAGAACCTCACGGCCCCGAGGAAGATCGAGGGGGAAGATCGAGGGGCGGTCCAATGTTCTATTGCTCCATTGTCTCGAGACCAGAAAAGGAGATCGATTGTTGAAGAGACGACTTGCTGGATTTCTGTTAAGCGGTAAGCACAACACGTTGGAACGGCATTAAACCGGGCCAATGGCGATCACGCCGATCGATCGGACTCTTCGTCTCCTGACCCTCCTTGTCGCGCGTCTCCTCACCCCCCTCTTCCCACCTCTGCCATCCCACCTGACCTTGAAGCGGAGCGGGCGACAGGCGGTCGTCGGTCTCGACGGGCCTGTCACGATCTCGCGCGACCGCCTCGGGATCCCCACCATCCACGCCCAGGACGCCGCTGACCTTTTCTTCGGCTTCGGCTACGCCATGGCCCAGGATCGGCTGTGGCAGATGGATCTCTATCGACGGCTGACTCGAGGCCAGCTCGCGGAGATCCTGGGGGATCGGCCGCTTGGCGGCAGACCCGGTGCCCGCCTCCAGCCTGCTTCCGTCGTGCAGCTGGATTCCCTGCACCGCGCGTTGGGCTTTGTTCGCGTGGCGCATGCGTCTTACGAGATCATTTCCCCTGAGGCACGCTCGGTCCTCGAGCAGTATGCCGCTGGTGTCAACGCGGTCATCGCCTTGATGCAGGAAGCACGATGCCTTCCTCCGGAATTTTACCTGCTCGGGTACGAGCCGGAGCCCTGGAGACCCCAAGATAGCCTGGCGGTGGGCCGTTTCATCGCCTGGATGCTGTGCTTTGCCGCCAGGGCGGAGCTCGTGCTGGGGGCGCTCGCCACACGACCGGATCTCTTTCCCCTCTTGCCGGTGTACCCGGAAGGGGAGCCGGTGATCGTGGCGGGGGGAGGCTTCTTGGGTGGCGGCGTGGGCGGCAGCAACAGTTGGGTGGTCGGGCCCGGCCGGACACAGAGCGGCCATCCCCTGCTCTGCAACGATCCGCATCTGCCGATGGGCCTTCCCTGCCTCTTCTGCCAAGTCACCCTCAGGGGGGCGGGGTACCACGTGGGGGGAGCAACCGTTCCCGGTATTCCAACCATCATCATCGGGGCGAATGCACAGGCAGCCTGGGGCGTCACCTCGGCCATGCCCGACGATGCCGACGTGTACCGAGAGACCCTTCACCCGTCAGACCCGCACCTGTACGCTTTCCAGGGGCAGTGGCGCCGCCTCAAGGTGGAGGTGGAGGAGATTCGGGTGCGTAACGGTCCGCCGCACCGCATCGCCATCCGATATATCCCGCATGGTGGGGCCGACTGCCCCCTGCTGAGCGACATCCTTCCCCTCGATACGCCACTCTCCCTCCGTTGGACGGGGCTCGAGCCCTCGCGAGAAATGGATGCCGTGCTCAAGATCTCCCGGGCGAAAGGCCCGGAGGAGTTTCGGGACGCGCTCCGGGACTTCGCCCTGCCCGCCCAGAATTTTCTCTATGCCGACCAGAGGGGAAACTATGCCTATTTCTGTGCCGGGCGTTTTCCGAGGCGCCGAAGGGGAGACGGCCCCTTTCCCGTGGACGGGTCCTCCGGGGCCTCAGAGTGGCAGGGGGACATCCCTTTCGACGAGCTTCCCTCCCTGATCAACCCCCCCTCCGGCCTGATCGCGACCGCCAATCACCGGATCGTGGATGAGACGTATCCGCATCAACTGACGTATCTGTGGGAGCCCGGATATCGGGCCCGACGGATCACCGAGTTGCTCGAGCGGGAGGGACTCGACGTGGCGGACATGGCGGCGATCCAAGGGGATGTGGTGTCACTCCAGGCCAGGGCGGTGGTAAGGCAGGTACTTGCCCCGGTGGCTGGGGAGCTCACCGGCAGGGCGAGACGGGGTGCGGATCGACTCCTGCAGTGGGACTTTCGAATGGCGGCGGAGAGTGGAGAGGCGGCACTCTACCATGCCTTTTATGAGCGCCTGCGCTTTTTGGTCTTCGCCGATCGGCTCAACCAGGTCGCTCCAGAGCTTTATCGGGGCTACTTCTCGCTGCTGCATCTGCCGGTCAATCCCGTGGCTCGGATCCTGGAGGAAGGTGATCCTGAATGGATGCCCGGCGGGCGAGCGGTTGTCGTGGGGCGGGCGCTCGAGGAGGCAGTGGCGTTTCTCGAGGGGGAGCTCGGAGCGGAAGAGCGATGGGCCTGGGGTGCCCTTCATGCCCTGACCCTGCGACACCCGTTGGGCGCCGGTCGAGATTGGAGGAGTCGCCTCCTGAACCGGATCCTGCAATTCAACCGCGGCCCTTTTCCTCATCCGGGGGATGGGATGACGGTCAATGTGGGCGCCTATCTCCTCTCCCATCCCTTTGAGCCCGGGGTGGGACCCGCCTACCGACAGATCGTGGATCTCGGAAGTCTGCATCAGTCCCTCTGGGTCATTCCGGGCGGCAGCTCTGGAGATCCCCTCTCTCCCCATTACGCCGATCAGCTAGCCGACTGGCGACACGGAAGGTACCACCCGATGATGCCAGAGGCGGCATCCGTCTTCGAGGTCTTGGAGCTTATCCCGAGCGGCCGCGAAAGGCTTTGACTGAGCCGCTCAGGCAGTGGTATAAGGCGGACGGATCATGCAGGAGTCGGAATCGGAAGGCATCGGGTATTTTCTCGCCGGGCAACTCTTTGGCGTCTTCGAGGTCGAAGAGTGGCAGGTCCAGGGTGCGGCCATTCGGTTTCGGGGCAATCTGCTGGCCCAGCCTGAGACCGCCCTGGCGATCCTGCGGCAGCGACTCGAGCCGAACGGATTTCTCCCGCTCCTCTCCAGCACACGCGAGATCCTCATCCTTCCGATCCCTGCAGGTGCGAAGCGCGGAGTGGCCGAGAAGCCTTGGCCCCAGATCCTCCTCTTCGTCACCACCATCTTCACCACCCTTTTCGTCGGCGCCCTGGGGCAGGGGGCCGATCCTTTCACCGATCCGACTAGTCTCCTGACGGGCCTGCCATTTTCCGTGAGCCTCCTCTCGATCCTGGGCGTTCACGAGATGGGCCATTATCTGACGGCAAGGCGGTACGGCGTCCAGGTGACCCTTCCGTATTTCATTCCCGCGCCCGTCGGTCTCGGCACCTTCGGGGCCTTCATCAAGATGAGATCTCCGGTCATTGACCGGCGCAGCCTGTTCGATATCGGGATCGCGGGCCCATTGGCCGGCCTGACTCTCGCCATCCCCGTCTTGATGATCGGGCTCCGCCTCTCCGAGATCGTTCCCAGCGGGGGCAGGTTGGGCATCTCCCTGGGATCACCTCTCCTGTTCACGTTGGTGCAGGAGATGGTCTTGGGTCCGATCCCGGAGGGGATGGATGTCCTGTTGCACCCGGTGGCCTTCGCCGGGTGGATCGGCCTCTTTGTCACCGCACTAAACCTCCTGCCCCTCGGGCAGCTCGACGGTGGGCATATTGCGTACGCCCTGGTGGGGCGGCAGTCGGAAAAGCTGGCATTCGTTACCGCTGTTGTGTTGGCCCTTCTCGGGCTCACCTTCTGGCTCGGCTGGCTCTTCTGGGCTTTTCTGGGGTTCATGCTCGGTTTCAGGCATCCCCAGCCCATGAACGACGTGACCCCCCTCGACCCCACGCGGCGCCTCTTGGGCCTCGGCGCCCTGATCCTCCTCCTCTGTCTGATCACCCCTTCTCCCTTTATGTCTCCGGAGTTTTAAGGGAGAGCCGGTGGGAAACCGCCTCCCGATACTCTCCCCGCCTTTACGCGCGACGAGATTGCGAGCGTCTTGGGGGGACTCATTGACCGGGCGACAGCGCGAGAAAATCAATTACTCCAGGAGGCTCTCCAGGCTTGGGTCCGTGGGTCGCGTCCGAGGATGATCGCTCGAGTCCAGGGGTACCAGTGGTCGGGGGAGATGCCGTACGCAAAAGTGTCAGAGAAGTCGTGGGCCGCGAAGAATCGGGCGACACCCTCCGCCTCTTCTGGTCCCCAAAGGTGCGCCAGTGCTGCAGCATAGCCGAGGGCAAATCCGGGCGCGAAATAAGGGCTTACCCCTGAGGTTTCGCCTGGGAAATCGAGGTCCATCGCCCG
>JAHFDE010000073.1 GCA_023249165.1 Candidatus Methylomirabilota bacterium
GTGTATTCTGGGCGATCAGGGTCTCGGCGGCCACGAAGCGCCGATAGAGGCCGGATCCCATTTCCGTCTCGTAGTAATCGGTGAAGGAGAAGGGGAAGACCTCGCTCTTCAGGTCGAGGAGACCGAAGGCTGCACTCAGGGACGATTCGACCGCTGCGAGAAGGCTTTCCGGTGCGAGGATGGCGATGAAAAGCTTGGCCTTTCGTGCCCCCGGAGCTTCTTTCACCGTCTTATCCCCCGTGATGCTCGACCGCGAACAATATATCCTGAAATGTCCCCTCATCCAAATTTTAGTTTCTTGACAGGCCCTTACATGTATGTTATTCATGCTGGACATGAAGGTTTGCCTCCGAAGAGGACGGGACCGGATGCGTAAGCTATCTGTGATCCTCGTAGGGATGACGGCGTCCCTTCTCCTCGCTCATCTCGCCTGGCCGGGGGAGATCGAGATCCTCTACGAAGGGCAAAGGAAGGTTGTCACCACCGAACTGGTGAGCGGTCGGGAGTACGTGCCCCTTGCCCAAGTGGCAAAAATCACGGGAGGAGGGGTCCTGAGGGATGGGCTGCGGGTGAACGGCGTGACCTTCCGCCTGGTGGAAGGCGAGCCAGGGGTCGTCGTCGGGGATACGACCTTTCTCCTCACGGCCCCTCCGGTGAAACAGCGGGGGGCCTTCTGGGTTCCTGTCGAGTTTCTCGTCCGGGCGCTCGAGGCCCGGTACGGCGAAGGACGGGTCTACTGGAATAGGTCCGGCGGCGTGGTCTGGCTGGGGAAGGAGCGGTATAACCTTCGTCTGCTGCGACACCACGCCTATCCCGACTATACCCGATTGGTGATTGAGGCGCTGACACCACTCAATTTCCGTGTGCAGGAGGACAGTAACGCTCAGCTCAGCCTCCGGATCGAAGGCGGCATCCTGTCGCCCATGCTCTCCGAGGCCGTTCGGATCAACGATGGCGTCGTCGAGATGGTGGAGCCGACGCAAGGGCAGGGGGAGGCGATCTTTCGTATTCACCGGGATGCCTTCGGGGGCCTGACCCGGACCTTTGCCCTCAATAACCCTGAACGGATTGTCGTCGATCTCTACCGGGCCAAGGCTGCAGCCGCCCAGCCCCCGCCCGAGACTCCGCCCGCCCGCCCGTCGCCCCGCGCCCCGTCGGCAGCCCCCGCCGCGCCCCCGGTGACGGGTCTCAGGACCATCGCCATCGATCCCGGTCACGGCGGGCGGGATACGGGAGCCATCGGACCCAACGGTCTGCAGGAGAAGGACGTCGTCTTAGACATTGGGCTGAAACTCCGCCGTCTGATTCAAGAGCGGTTGGGGATCCGGGTGGTCATGACCCGGACGGAGGATGTCTTTGTCCCGCTCGAAGAGCGGACCGCCATTGCCAACCGGGCCAAGGCCGATTTCTTCATCAGCATCCATGTCAACGCCGCTCATCGCAGCAAGGCTCAGGGGTTCGAGACCTACTTCTTGAGCCGAGAGCCCTCGGACAGCTCCGCGAGGGCCTCCGCCATCCGGGAGAACCTGTCGGTGAATCTCGGGGGACTCAGGCCGAAAGAGGAAGACGCCCTGAGAGCCATCCTCTGGGACATGGCCAACACCCTCTACCTGAAGGAGTCCAGCGAGCTGGCGCAGATCCTCCTCGACGAGCTCGACAAGATTCTCAATGTCGACAATCGAGGGGTAAAGTCGGCCCCCTTCTTCGTCCTGATGGGGGCCGCCATGCCAGCAGTCCTCTTGGAGGTGGCCTTCATCTCCAACCCGAAGGAGGAAAAGAACCTCCAAGCCGAAGGGTACAAGGACCGGGTCGCTGAGGCTCTCTATGCGGGGATCGTCCGCTTCAAGGACCGCTACGAGCGACGTCTGGGGCTCGTCCCTCCTGCATCCGGTCGGTCGGTTGAGACGGCCAAGGCCAAGAGGTAGAGGGAAATGGCGCCCCTCCCGGATCGAAGGCTTCTCCTGGGCCTGCTTTTCCTCGTCGTTGTGGTGGGGACTCTCGGGTTTCTCCTGGGTCGAGTCCTCGCCCCACGGCCCCCGGAACCTCCGGGGTCTCCCGTTCAGGACGGAGGCGCGGTCGATGCCACCACTCGGCGCATCCGCCTGTTCTTCGCCGTCCCCAACGCGGATAGGCTTCAGGAAGAAGAGCGGACGATCCCCCGGGCCGCCTCGATAGTGGAGGAGGCAAAGCGGGCTGTGGCCGAGCTCATCAAGGGGCCCCAGACCGACCTCAACCCAACGATCCCGTCCGCCGTCGGGCTCCTGCAGCTCTATGTTGACGGCCGCGGGACCGCATACGTGGACTTCACGCGCGATCTTCAGACGAAACACCCCGGGGGGACCGGCGGCGAGCTTTTGACCATTTACTCCATCGTGGATACGCTCACCGCCAACTTTGGGGAAATCCAGCAGGTCAAGCTCCTCGTGGAGGGGTCCGAAATCCTGACGCTGGCCGGCCACATCGACACCCGGCGTCCCTTCAGGCCCCGCTACTCGTTTGAGAGGGTGCGATAGATGCGGGCGGGCGGCCGTAAAGATGAGGAGATGCGTCCGGTCACGATCACCCGGGGCTATCTCAAGTACGCCGAGGGGTCGGCCTTGATCGAAGTCGGGGAGACCAAGGTCCTGTGCGCCGCCTCGGTGGAGGAGCGCGTTCCCCAGTTTCTCAAGGACTCGGGTCAGGGGTGGATTACCGCCGAATACGGATTGCTCCCCCGCTCCACGACCACGCGCACTCCCCGGGAGGTCGCGGCGGGGCGCGTGAGCGGCCGCACCTCTGAGATCCAACGGCTCGTCGGCCGATCGCTCAGAGGCGTGGTTGATCTCAAGCGGCTGGGGGAGCGCACGATCGTCATCGACTGTGATGTGATCCAGGCCGATGGCGGGACGCGGGCCGCTGCGGTCACCGCCGGCTTTGTGGCCTTGGCGGATAGCGTGGCTCTGCTCCGGGACCAGGGCAAGGTCAAGGAGGACCCCCTGCTGGATTCTGTAGCAGCCATCAGCGTGGGCACCGTGGAGGGGCGCGTCCTCTTGGATCTCTGCTACGCCGAGGACGCCATCGCCGAAGTGGACATGAACGTGGTGATGACGGGAGCGGGGAGATTCGTCGAGATTCAGGGCACGGCGGAGGAATCCCCCTTCAGCAAGGAGCAGCTCGACGCCATGTTGGCCGTCGCGGCCCGGGGAGTACGACAGCTCGTTCGGCTGCAGCAACGATTGCTCGCGGAGCGGCTCCAGACGGTCAAATTGCCCCTTGACAAGAGCTAACCCCGCGTCTACCATGAAAATTGTCCTGGCGACGCGGAATCCTCACAAGCTCCGGGAGATTACCGCGATCGTTGGTGACCTTGGGGTAGAGTGGGTTCCGTATTCTACCCTTGCGGATGCACCGGTTCTGAAGGAGGAAGGCTCAAGCCTCCGGGAGAACGCCGCCGCGAAGGCCGAACGCGGAGTGGCCTTCACGGGCTGTGTTGCCCTCGCTGAGGATTCCGCCCTGGAGGTGGATGCCCTCGGTGGGGCCCCGGGGGTTCGTTCTTCTCGTTTCCTGGGGGAGGGGGCGACCGACGAAGATCGGATCCAGGAGATCCTCAAGCAGCTTCGGACCTACCCCTGGCACGGACGGACCGCCCGTTTTCGTTGTGTGGTCGCCGTGGCCCAACCGGGGAGACCGACCGAGTTTGCCGAAGGGGTCTGTGAAGGGTATATAGCGTGGGAGCCGAGGGGGACGGCCGGGTTCGGTTACGACCCCATTTTTTACGTCCACGAATATCGTCAGACGTTGGCCGAGATCGGGCCGGCCCTGAAAAACCGAATCAGTCATCGCGCCAAAGCCCTGGAGGCGTGTCGGGAGATCTTGATGCGGCTCAGGGACAGGGGGCGATCCTGAGGAGGGCATCGTCTCGGGGCGTGGTGCAGCCTGGGACCGCATCTCGCACTGGAGCGGGAGGGTCGTCCCGCAACGCTCATAAGCGAAGTTCGGTCGGGGCGAGGGAGGCATCATCATCGGGGCGTGGCGCAGCCTGGTAGCGCACCTGCCTTGGGCGCAGGGGGTCGGAGGTTCAAATCCTCTCGCCCCGACCAAACATCCGAAGGACGTTGCGGGATCACCCCGACCAACTATACGAATGATGTTGCGGGATCGCCCGGACCAATCGTTGAGAGGACGTTGCGCGATCATCCCGACCGCGGGACGTGTCGGGCGGAATCTCGTGCGCCTGTAGCTCAGCCCGGACAGAGCAACGGCCTCCGGAGCCGTGTGTCAGAGGTTCAAATCCTCTCAGGCGCGCCACACCGCCAGAGGCGGAGTTCATAGTTCAGGGTTCAGCGTTCAGGGTAGGGGGACGTAATCATATTTTTTCGACTCTGAACCACGAACCATGAACTATGAACCGCGCAAGCGGTGGTGAGCGTAGCTCAACGGTTAGAGCACTGGACTGTGGCTCCAGGGGTTGAGGGTTCGAATCCCTCCGTTCACCCCAGAGGAAATAGTGCTGAGGACTGAGTGGCTAGTTGTAAGCTAGAAGGCTGGAATGCTGGGAAGCTCAGAACACTCAAAGGCCAAGCGTTTGCATCCTAGCCTACTAGCTTTCTAGCGTTCCAGCGTGAAAGGGGCGCCCATAGCTCAGGTGGATAGAGCGCCGGACTTCGAATCCGTAGGTCGCAGGTTCGAATCCTGCTGGGCGCGCCATGCAAAACAGCAGTCAGCGATCAGCTGTCGGCAGTCAGCAGGAACATCTTGAGGACTCCGGGATTAGCTGATTGCTGATAGCGGACTGCGGACAGCGGTCAGCTTCAGAGGGGGGCGCCTGTAGCTCAGGGGATAGAGCAACTGCCTTCTAAGCAGTGGGTCAGAGGTTCGAATCCTCTCAGGCGCGCCACCGCCGCTGCAAAGACGTTCATGGTTCAGGGTTCATAGTTCATGGTGGCGGTATCGTGCGGGACTTTTGCTATGAACCATGAACCATTATCCCTGAACCGAAGGGGGCCGCTAGCTCAGCCTGGTAGAGCAGCTGACTCTTAATCAGCGGGTCCAAGGTTCAAGTCCTTGGCGGCCCACCATAATAGGTTCATGGTTCAGGGTTCATCGTTCAGGGTTGAAAGGCGGTGGAATTCTGGTTCTTTTTCCGTCTCTGAACCATGAACCATTAACTCTGAACTCCATCGCGCACGAGGCGCGATGGCACGCGAGAGTGGCGGAATGGCAGACGCGCGGGACTTAGGATCCCGTGGGTAAAACCGTGGGGGTTCAACTCCCCCCTCTCGCACCAAGAGACGCGGCGATGAAGGTCAGTGTCGAAGAACTCACCGGATGCAAGCGCGCCCTCACCGTAGAGGTCTCGCCTGAGGTGGTCCGCCCCGCGGTGGAAGGGGCGTATCGAAAGCTGGGTCAGCGGGTCGCCCTCCCGGGCTTTCGCCGAGGAAAGGTGCCCCGGGAGATCCTCGAGCGTCGGTTCCGAGATGAGATTCGGGAAGAGGTGCTCCAGGAGATGATCCCGACGACCTACCGGCAGGCGCTCCAGCAGTCCCACCTGGACCCGGTTGGGCTTCCCTCGGTCGAGGAGGTTGACTTCCAGCTCGGGGAGCCCCTGCGATACCGGGCCGTCGTGGAGGTCAAGCCCCCGCTCGAGGTCAAGGACTACCAGGGGGTTACGGTCACTCGAAAGAAAATGGAAGTGACCGATCAGGAGGTGGAGGAGCACCTCAAGCTCCTCCAGGAGCGGGCAGCGGAATATATCCCCGTGGGGGGCTGGCCGGCCCTCAGAGAGGATCGGCTGATCGTTGATGCGCAGGGGTCCGTGGATGGAAAACCGAGGAAGGACCTTCGCGTGGAGGATTTCACCCTGGAGCTCGGGGCGGGCCAGTTGCTGCCGGGTGTGGACGAGCGTCTCGTCGGCGCCCAGAAGGGGGAGCTCCGGGATGTCCCGGTGGCCTTTCCCCCCGATGATCCACGGAAGGACCTCCGGGGGAAGGAGGTCCTCTTTCGGTTCACGGTGAAGGAGGTCAAGAAGAAGAGGGTCCCGCCCCTGGATGATGCCTTTGCCAAAGCCGTGGGCGAGTGCGGGACGTTACGGGAGCTCCGGGAGAAGGTCCGTCAGGATGTTCTCACGCGGAAGGAGCACGCTGAGGAACAGCGCCTCAAGTGGGAGGTGGTGGAGAAGATCGCGGCCGCCCATCCCTTTGAGGTCCCCGAAGGCTTGGTGCGGCGAGAAATGGAGGGGATGCTCCGCGATTTTTCCGCCTCGCGGGGCGGTCGCCCGGAACGCCTGGAGGGAGATGTCTCGTTCCGTTTGAAGCTGGAGGAGGCGGCCCGGAGGCGCGCCAGGCACATCCTGGTTCTCGACGCCATCGCGCGGCAGGAAGGGATGGCGGCCACCCCCGACGAGGTGGAGGCTGAGGTAGAGCAATTAGCCTCTGTGCTCCACCACAAGCCGAATGAACTCAGGGCTCACCTACGCCGCGAGGGTCGCATGGAGGCGGTCGCGGCCAACGTTGTCGAGCGGAAGACCGTGGATTTTCTCTTCGCGCAGGCGAGGATTCTGGACAATTACGACCTGATTACCATCCCGTGACGGGAGGACCGACCCCCGGCATAGGCTGCCGGGGTAAGGGGGGGGGATTGCCCATGTATCTCGTGCCCATGGTGGTGGAGCAGACGAATCGGGGGGAGCGGGCCTACGATATCTTCTCCCGTCTCCTGAAGGATCGGATCATCTTCCTCGGGCAGCCCATCGATGACGTCGATGCCAATCTGATCATCGCCCAGATGATCTTCCTGGAGGCCGAGGACCCGGAGAAGGACATCCACATGTACATCAACTGTCCGGGTGGCTCGGTGACGGCGGGCCTTGCCATCTACGATACGATGCAGTACATTAAACCGGACGTGGAGACCATCTGCATGGGACAGGCCAGCAGCATGGGGGCGTTGCTGCTCGCGGCGGGCAAGAAGGGGAAGCGCTACTCCCTGCCTCACGCCCGGATCATGATCCACCAGCCATTGGGGGGCGTCCATGGCCAGGCCACCGATATCGACATCCAGGCCCGAGAGATCCTCCGGGTCCGGGATGAGGTGAACCGGATCCTGGTTGCCCATACGGGCCAATCCCTCGAGAAGATCCAGAAGGATACGGACCGGGACTTCTTCATGACCGCCGAGCAGGCCAGGGAGTACGGTATCCTCGATGAGGTGATCGTCTCGCGGGACGGGGCGAAGCTCCACTCAGAGATGTTGGCGCGGGCGTCACGGCAATAGGAGGGAAGAGATGGCCAAGCCGGTCAAGCATGGCGGAAAACTCCAGTGCTCCTTCTGCGGCAAGAGCCAGGAGGATGTCCGCAAGCTGATTGCCGGACCGACCGTCTACATCTGTGATGAATGCATCGAACTGTGCAACGACATCATCTCCGAGGAGCTGGAGGAGGAACGAGGGATGGACCTCGGGGATATTCCCAAACCGGCGGAGATCAAGGCCATCTTGGACCAATACGTCATCGGGCAGGAGCGCGCCAAGCGGATCCTGTCGGTGGCGGTCTACAACCATTACAAACGGATCAACGCCAAGCCCCGGTGCGACGAGGCCGAGCTGGCCAAGTCCAATATCCTGCTCATCGGCCCGACCGGATCGGGGAAGACCTTGCTCGCGCAGACCTTTGCCAAGATCCTGGATGTCCCCTTCACGATCGCCGATGCCACGACCCTCACGGAGGCGGGATACGTGGGGGAGGACGTGGAGAATATCATCCTCCGCCTGCTCCAGATGGCCGACTATGACATCGAACGCGCCGAGCGGGGGATCGTCTATGTTGATGAGATCGACAAGATCGCCCGCAAGTCCGAGAACCCATCTATCACCCGTGATGTCTCCGGCGAGGGGGTCCAGCAGGCGCTGCTCAAGATCCTGGAGGGGACGGTGGCCAACGTGCCGCCCCAGGGGGGACGCAAACACCCCCAGCAGGAGTACCTCCAGGTCGATACCACGAACATCCTCTTCATATGCGGCGGTGCCTTCATCGGGCTGGACAAGCTCATCGAGGACCGGATCGGCCGAAAGGCGATGGGCTTCGGGGCCGCGATCCAGGGGCGGCGCGATAGGAAGATCGGAGAAACTCTCGCCGAGGTCCAGCCGGAGGACCTCCTGAAGTTCGGCCTGATCCCTGAGTTAGTCGGGCGCCTCCCGGTGGTGGCCCCGCTCCACGAGCTCGACGAAGCGGCCCTGATTCGCATCCTGGTGGAGCCGAAGAACGCCCTGCTGAAGCAGTACCAGCGGTTTTTGGGATTCGAGGGGGTGAAGCTGACCTTTACCGATGAGGCCGTGCGGGCCGTGGCACAAGCCGCCGTGCGCCGAGACACGGGGGCCCGAGGCCTTCGATCGATCCTCGAGGATATCATGCTAGATATTATGTATGAGATCCCCTCTCAGACCGGCGTAGCGGAAGTGATCATCGGGCGAGAGGTGATCCTGGAGCGGAATCGTCCCATCCTCTTATACCAAAAGAAGAAGGCCGAATCGGCGTAACCCGTCCTGGCGCGCGTCGCGTTCGGTTTATTTCGCCATTTTTCCTTGACACCCCTCGGCGCGTCCAGTAGGTTTGGCTGGATCGAGTCGCCCTCTTGCGTGGAGGCAGAGTGTGATCGCGAGACTGCGGGCTCGGACAGTTCTCCTTGTTTTGCTGGTCCCTTTGTCGTTCCTCCTGGGCGCTTGTTCCAGTTCGCGGGACCAGATGATGCCGCGGAACGAGGAGGTCCTCTTCTGGCGGGCCAATCTCGAGTTTATGAAGGGGCGGTACGAGGAGGCCCGGGAGATGCTCCGCTTCTTCGTGACCCAGTTTCCTGACAGCCCCCTCGTTCCCGACGCCCGCCTCGGGATCGCCCGGACCTATTTTCAAGAGGAGTTTTACGAGCAGGCCCGGGCGGAGTATGAGCGATTTCTGAGCCTGTATCCCCGCAACGAGCGCGTGGATGAGGCGCTGTACTATGTGGGCCTGACCTATTTCCGCCAGATCGAGCGGGTGGATCGGGATCAGACCGCCTCCCGGCGCGCGGTCGTTGCCTTTCGCAGGCTCCTGAGCGAGGTCCCAGACACCCCGTACCGGGAGGATGCCGAGGCGAAGATCTCGGTCGCCCGCCGCCGTCTGGCAACGCATGAAATCGACGTGGGCCTCTTCTACCTGAAGCGGGACAAGTTCAACGGGGCCATGGGTCGGTTCCAGGGGGTCATCGACCGTTACAATGGCACCGGTCTCGAGCCCATGGCCTTCTTTTACCTCGGGGAGTGTTACGCCCGGATGGAGGAGAAAGAGAAGGCCCAGGAGGCATACCGCCAGCTCCTGGAGAAATACCCCGACTCTCTCTGGGCGGTACAGGCCGGAGATCGTCTTGGGGTTAAGGTGGTGCTCCTGTCGCGACCGGGCGAGGATCAGAAGAATTCCGAGGAGGCAACGGGGGGGATTTGGGATCTGTTCAAGGAATCGTGGGAAGACCTCAAGACGACCTTCAAACATTCGCTCAAGCCCGGCCCAGAGTAGCCCCTGATCCATGGATGCTCGGCAGTTGAAGCAGCAGATGCAGCAGGCGACGGCCCTCTTCCAGGCGGGGCGGTACGACGAGGCAGAGGTGTTGCTCCTGGAAATTATCAAACACACGCCCCTCTATGCCAATATCTACAATATGCTCGGCTTCATCTATTCCCAGCGGAACTCCCCAGACAAGGCCGTGGAAGTCTTTCGCCAAGCCCTGACCATTAACCCCCGGTACACGGAGGCACGGCTCAATCTCGCCATCACGCTGGCCGACATGGGGGCATACAGCGAAGCCCTCCGGGAGTACGGCCTCGCCAGGGAGGGAGAGGAGGCGAAAGCCTCGAGTCTCCCCACGCATGCGCAGGCACGCCTGGCTAATGCCCATGCCGAACTGGCCAAGGCCTATCAGGGGCTCGGTCTCTATCCCCAGGCGGTCCAGGAGTACGAGAAAGCCATCGGCCTGGCGCCCCTTTTTCCCGATCTCCATTGCAACTTAGCCCGCTGCTACATGGAAGCGGGTGATGGCGATCGGGCACAAACGGCCCTGAAGCACGCCTTGGAGCTGCATCCCACCTATGCCGATGCCCTCGTCCAGCTCGGGCTTCTCCACTATCAGCGACGCGAGACATCGCAGGCCGTTTCCACGTGGGAGAAGGCCTTGACCGCTGACCCGGCCAATGTGTTGGCCCAGATCTACCTCCGCATGGCCCG
>JAHFDE010000074.1 GCA_023249165.1 Candidatus Methylomirabilota bacterium
ATCGCCTGGTTTCCAGGCCGTTTTTATCTCGTGGGTCCTCTTTCCAGGCGGGAATAGCTCAGTGGTAGAGCATCGCCTTGCCAAGGCGAGGGTCGCGGGTTCAAATCCCGTTTCCCGCTCCATGGGTGGCGGGGCGGCGTAGCCAAGTGGCCAAGGCAGAGGTCTGCAAAACCTTTATTCCCGGGTTCGAGTCCCGGCGCCGCCTCCAGATATCGTTCATAGTTCATGGTGCATAGTTTACAGTATGGTTCACGGTTCAGGGTTCACGGTTCAGGGTTAAGAGCGACAATCTGGGCCCTATTCTTGCCATGAACTGTGAACTGTGAACCATGAACCAGTTATGAGGCCGGGGTGGCGGAATTGGTAGACGCAAGGGACTTAAAATCCCTCGGGCCTCTGGCTCGTGCGGGTTCGAGTCCCGCCCTCGGCACCATCCGCTCGTCAAAAGGCTTCACCGATCATCGGGAGGCTGAAGGCCCTGGAGGTGTCACAACCAGTTGTCGGCGCACCGTGAACAGGCACCGGTGAACCGCGGCAGGCACGTAGCTCAGGGGGAGAGCGCTTGCTTGACACGCAAGAGGTCGGCGGTTCAAGACCGCCCGTGCCTACCATCCCCGCTTTCATGCATCCTTCGTGGATGATCACCGAGGTATCACGGAGGAGTCCGTGATGCCTTTTTTTGTTGAGCAAGGGTAGCGACGGCATGGGGCAGGTCCAGGTGATCCTCCCCGATGGGAGGAGTGAGAAGTGTGAAGCGGGCCCTCCCGTCTCGGAGCTGCTCCGCCGCATCGATGTCGACCTTGAGGGTCAGGTGGTGGCGGCACGTGTCGGCGGAAAGACCGTCGACCTCTCCGCGGTGCCGCCCGCCGGGACGAGGATCGAGGCGATCTTGATCGATTCTTCCGAGGGCCTCTCTATCCTCCGTCATAGCACCGCCCACCTGATGGCGGCTGCGGTCCAGGAGCTGTATCCGGGGGCCAAGTTTGCCATTGGCCCGCCGGTCGAGGACGGCTTCTACTACGATATCGACCTTCCCCGACCAGCGGCGGTCGAGGATCTGCCGGTCATCGAGGCGAGGATGCGGGCGCTTCAGGCTAAGCGTCTGCCGTTTGTCCGAATGGAGATGCCGCTCGATGAAGCCATGCGGCTGATGCGGGAAGGGGGGCAAACCTACAAGGTGGAGATCCTCGAGACGATTCGCCGCTACGGGACCTCCAGGCCCGATGCGGTGGAGGAGCTCGGGAAAGAGGCCGAGGCGGGCGAGGTCGTCAGCTTGTACCAGACCGGGTCTTTCCTCGACCTCTGCCGAGGGCCCCACGTCGCCGACACCTCGGTGCTGCGGGCCTTCAAGTTGACCCACATTGCGGGGGCCTACTGGCGGGGGGATGAGCGGAATCCCATGCTGACCAGGATTTATGGCACTGCCTTCCCGACGGCGGAGGCCCTCGAGCAACACCTCCACCGCCTCGAAGAGGCCAAACGTCGGGATCACCGGCGACTCGGTCGGGAGCTGGAACTGTTCAGCATCGAGGACGAGATCGGCCCCGGGTTGGTGCTGTGGCATCCGAAGGGCGCCCTGGTCCGGGAGGTAATCGAGACTTTCTGGCGGCAGGAGCACCGTCGCAGGGGATATCAACTCGTCTACACCCCTCACGTCGCCCGGGCGCATTTGTGGGACGTGAGCGGGCATCTGAGCTGGTATCGGGAGAACATGTTTTCCGGGATCGAGGTCGAGGGGCAGCAGTACCTGGTCAAGCCGATGAACTGCCCCTTTCACATTCTGATCTACCGCTCGCAGACGCGGAGCTACCGGGATCTTCCCCTCCGCCTCGGCGAAATGGGGACCGTCTATCGCTACGAACGGTCGGGAGTCCTCCATGGGTTGCTCCGGGTCCGGGGGTTCACCCAGGATGACGCCCACATCTTCTGCCGCCCGGAGCAGCTTGAAGGCGAGGTCGCCGATGTGCTGGAGATGGCGTTGGCCATGCTCCGGTCCTTCGGATTTACCGAACACCACCTCGTCCTCTCCGTGAGCGATCCCGACCGGATGAGCAAGTACGCGGGGAGCGAGAGTGAGTGGCGCAGGGCAGAGGCGGCCCTGGAAACGGTCCTGGAAAAGAGCGGGATGGTCTTCGAGCGGGTGAAGGGCGAGGCGGCCTTTTACGGGCCCAAGATCGATGTCTCCCTTGTCGATGTCCTGGGGCGTCGATGGCAATGCGCCACAATCCAGGTCGATTTTAACATGCCCGAGCGGTTCGATCTGGGCTACATCGGAGAGGACGGAAGATCGCACAGGCCCCTGATGGTTCATCGGGCGCTCTTCGGCTCCCTGGAGCGATTCTTTGGCATACTGATCGAGCACCACGCCGGGGCGTTTCCGGTCTGGCTGGCCCCGGTTCAGGTCGTGGTCCTTCCGCTCACCGAGCGGCACACGCGATACGCCCAGGAGGTGGCGGATCGCCTGGCTGCGGCCGGAGTGCGGGTCCAGATCGACGATCGGAACGAAAAGGTGGGATATCGGATCCGCCAGGCAGAGGTGACCAAGGTCCCGTACATCGTCGTGGTGGGAGACCGGGAGGCGCAAGAGGGCCAAGTGTCTGTGCGGGAGCGGGGCCGCCGCGAGCGGGGGGCTATGCCCCTGGATACCCTGCTCGACGAGCTTCGGGGGGCGCTTCATCCGCCCGTGACTGAACGGGCGTTGTAAGGAGGTGAGCCGGGATCGAAAGGGGCCTGCGAATTAACGAACGGATCCGGGTTCGGGAGATACGCGTGATCGACCCCGACGGGGTTCAGCTCGGGATTTTGACACCGGAGGAGGCGCTGGAAAAGGCGCGGAGCCTGGGGCTCGACCTCGTCGAGATCGCGCCCACTGCCAAGCCGCCGGTCTGCCGGATCATGAACTACGGCAAGTACCGGTACGAGCAGTCGAAAAAGGCCAGGGAGGCCAAAAAGAAACAGGTGGTCATTCAACTCAAGGAGATTAAGCTGCGCCCCAAGACCGACGAGCATGACTTCCAGTTCAAGGCGCGTCATGTGGACCGGTTCCTGCGGGCTGGGCATAAAGCGAAGATCACCATGATGTTCCGGGGTCGGGAGATGGTCCACACCGAGCTCGGGAAGCGCCTGTTGGATCGCCTCACCGATGTCCTGAAGGACGTCGCGCAGGTGGAGCAGCCGGCGAAGCTCGAGGGGCGGAACATGACCATGGTCCTGGGTCCGAGGCCGGATCTGAAGCCGGCGTCAGCCAAGCCAGGCCCGGAGCCGGCTGCTGCCAAGGACACGGCGAAGGAGAAGGACAAATAAGAGCCCGGCGGACTTCGGTCTTCGGCCTGCGGTGAGCGGTTCGGCTGAGCGGTTCGACGTTGCTCACGGCCCTGAGCGTGTCGAAGGGCTCACCGTCGAAGCCCTGCCGAACCGTCGGCGGAGGAGAAAAGTGCCCAAGCTCAAAACCCACCGAGGCGCCGCGAAGCGGCTCAAAGTGACCGGGACCGGAAAGATCCGGCGGCGGAAGGCCGGCAAGAGCCACCTGCTGACCGGCAGGGGGGCGGATCGTCGTCGGCGGCTCCGCAGGGGGGACCTCATCCATCCGTCGAGCGTCAAGCGAATCCGTCGACTGATCCCGTATCTGTAAAGAGAGCGAGGGGAAAGAGGCATGGCGAGGGTCAAAGGGGGGTACGTCACCCGGCGTCGGCGTAACCGGGTCCTGAGGCAGGCGGAAGGATTCTGGGGAAAACGCAAGTCGAACTTCCGCATTGCCCAGGAGGCGGTGGACCGGTCCTTGAAGTATGCCTACCGGGATCGGCGGGTGCGCAAGCGTGAGTTCCGCAGTCTCTGGGTGACCCGGATCAGCGCTGCCGCGCAGGCCAACGGTCTCTCGTACAGCAAGCTTGTGGGAGGGTTGAAGAAAGGCGGGGTGATCCTCGACCGAAAGACGCTTGCCGAGTTGGCGGTCAGGGACGCAGCCGCCTTTAGCCGCCTGGCGGCCGTGGCCAAAGGGTCGGCGGGCGCCTAACCGCAATGAAAACACCTGCCCGCAGGTCCTGTCGGAGGCCTCGCCCGTCCGTCCTCGGAGAATTAACGCGGCAACAGCACCCTCGGCCCCTCGCTCCGGGGCTCTCGCGGCGACCCTGTTCGGCGGCTTACGGCCCGGGTCCCTCCGTGTTCACGATCCGTGCAAAGGAAGGCGGGCACGGATCGCGCCTCGGCTTCCCAGACCGTCGCCTGCCGAGGGACCCCGCCGCTTCCGCCAATGTCGCTCGGGGCCTGCAGGCGCTGTTGCCGTGGCGGGATCCCCTGGCCGAACGCAAACCAGTTTCCGCCTTCCTCAGGATCTGCTTCCCTCGCCGGTTTGGGGGTGGCGGTACGTTGACATTCGGCCAACGGGTGGCGGAGGCTGGGCGCCCAGCCGCCCGGAAGAGAATTTCGCGACCGCTATTTGCTTCCTGATGGAATGGTGCGTGAAGTCTCTGAGGACGGATGGGCTGGCCGACGACAGGACCCGTTGGCCAAAGCGCAGGCGGGGGTGCACCGCATGGGTGAATCACGAGGCCTCAGCATGCGTAGGGTTGCCTTGGCGCATCACGCCCTGGGAGAATATGGCGCCGCGGTGAGGTGAAGCCCCGATCTTGATCGGGGCTTTGTTATGTTTGGAGGAATGATGAAGGGTACGGAGCGGGCCGAGCAAGAGCTAAAGGCGCTTGAGGCTTCAGCCTTGCCTGCCATTGACGGGGCAAGTGACCCTGAGGCGCTGGAACAGATCCGGATCCGCATCCTCGGGCGGAAGGGGGAGCTGACCGAGATCCTTCGAGGGGTCGGCGCCCTGCCGCCGGAGATTCGGCGTGAGGTTGGTCAGCAGGCGAACGCCCTGAAGGCCAGAATTGAAGCGGCGCTTGAGGCGCGGCAGCAGGCCCTTCGGGCCGCCCTCCTGGACGAGCTGGCTGTCCGCGAGGCGATCGACATCACCCTGCCCGGCCGACCGATCCAACGGGGGAGCCTCCATCCCATCACGGCGACGCTGTACGAGATTGTCGAGATCTTCCAGCGCCTCGGCTTCTCGGTGGCCGAGGGGCCCGAAGTGGAGCTCGACTACTATAACTTCGAGGCCTTGAATATCCCGAAAGACCATCCGGCGAGAGACATGCAGGATACGTTCTATATCACGGATGATGTCGTGCTCCGTACCCACACCTCGCCCGTGCAGATCCGCGTGATGGAGGCGCAACCGCCTCCGGTCAAGATCGTGGCCCCTGGACGGGTGTACCGGCGGGATGCCGATCCGACCCATTCCCCGATGTTCCATCAAGTGGAGGGGCTGCTCGTGGATTACGGGGTGAGCTTTGCCGATCTGAAGGCAACCCTCCAGGCCTTTGTGGATGAGTTCTTCGGCGCCGGCACCCACCTCCGCTTCCGACCGAGCTATTTTCCATTCACCGAGCCGAGCGCCGAGGTGGACATTGGCTGCGTGATGTGCACTGGCGCCGGGTGCCGCGTCTGTAAGGGGAGCGGGTATCTGGAGATACTCGGGGCGGGGATGGTGGATCCCGAGGTCTTTCGCGTGGTGGGGTATGATCCGGAGATCACCGGATTTGCCTTCGGCATGGGGGTAGAGCGGATCGCCATGCTGCGGTATGGAATCGATGACATCCGCCTCTTCTTCGAGAACGACCTCCGCTTCCTCCAGCAGTTTCCTGCCCTCTAGTTTGCGGCGGAGCGGCGGCCAACGGGTCCTGTCGCCTGGCAACCCAGCCGTCCTCGGAGAACTCACGCGCCATCCCATAGATAAGGAAAGATGCTGTAGGTGGCGAATTTCTCCTGCGGGCGGCTGGGCGCCCGCCTGGCGCCACCCTTTGGCCTTGATAGGCTCCACAGGCGTAGGCATTAGGAGGAGTTAGTTGAAGGGGTCATTAGATGGGGTGGAGCGGGTGCGAGCCTGGATGTTGGAGCGGGGGGTGCCCGGCGAGCTGATCCGGCCGGGCGAGCCAACCCCGACCGTTGAGAGCGCCGCGGCCGCCCTCGGGGTCAAGCCCGAGCAGGTAATCAAATCGCTTCTCTTCCTGGTTGATGGCTCTCCCTATCTGGTGATCGTCCGGGGCATCTCGCGGGTGAAAACGCCAAAGCTCCTGCAGGTGCTCGGGGCGCGCGAGGCGCGGCTCGCCACGAAGGCGGAGGCCGAAGCGATCACCGGCTTTCCCGTGGGCGGGACCCCACCTTTCGGTCATCGCCAGACCGTTCCGGTCCTCATCGATCGCGGCGTCCTCCTGCTCGAGGAGATCTATGCGGGTGGGGGCAGCGACGACGTCATGTTGCGCCTGCACGTGGCCGACCTCGTGCGGGCCACCGGCGCCCGCCTCGCCGACGTGATCTGACCAATGTGGTATGAGTCTTCTGATGGGTCAAAAGCCTTGAACACACCCCGGAAAATCCGAGGCCCAAAGGCCGGATCAAGGGGGACGCGGAAGTCGCTCGACCTGATTGCCTTCCAGAGGGCGGTGATGCGGGGCTTCGATCGTGCCGCAGGGAGAATCCCGCGATTCGAGGATCTATGCGCTCCGCGTCGATCGGGCCGTCCCAAGGCCCCGCGGGGCTGACGGAAAGATGAAGGCATCCTATCTGGAAGTCACGTTTCGGCGCGGGCGACGGGTGGCGGCCTACTACTATCTGCCGCGTCGGCCGAGGCAGAAGAGTGTCCGAACGCGCCGTGTGGAGCCGGGCATGGTCATTGACTTCGCCTGCGGGGGTCGGCCCATCGGCATCGAGCTCACCGCGCCGAGCAAGCTCTCGGTGGCCGCCCTCAATCGTGTGCTGCGCGAGCTTGGGTTTCCCCCTGTCAGCCGCGACGACCTCGCCCCAGTCCTGGCCGCCTAGAGGTGAAAAATAGATTTGTCCCTCATTTTTCCTATTTGCTTGTCGATGATGACCCGGTCGTTTTCCAAATCGAGCTTGATGCGCCACTTCTGGAGGGTGTTGGCGCCGAGAATGACCTGTCCGAAAGACGGAAGCAAAGCCGAAGGCACCACTGGGGGGCGCCGTGGCTGAAGGCGGGGCGTCCTCATTTCACGAAGGCGAAAAGGACAAGGCGAAACCCTGCGAGTGGGTATGGATGCCTTGCTTGCCATTGTACGTCCTGACCGCTTTCAATGCCCAAGTTCTCTTCGAAACTGCAGGGCCTGAGCGATCTGGCCCAGTAGGGCTTGAATCTTCCCAAGATCAGCTTCCAAGGCTTGACTCAGGTGATTCAAACCAGAACTCAGATTCCAGATCATGGTCTCATCCTGATCCTGTGGTCGGCGAAGTAACTGTAGATTCTCATTAAAGCAGTTTCTGGCTTCATAATAGGACATGTGGCCCCCTCCTCTTCGCTTACCAATAACTCATCCAGCCCCCATACTCGATGTGCAATCGCTGCGACCATCGCAGGAAATTAGAGCAATCTGGCCTCATGGTGAAATCACTCGGGGTGTCTGAGGAGATCGTGGGTGGCGATCCGCAAGAGGAGAAGAGTCTCTCCTTCGATGCGGAAGGTGAGCCGGTAATGCTGAGTGATCCGGCCCTCCCAGAGATTCTCGTACCCCTTCAGTTTCTTCACTTGTAAGGATGGATGCCGGGGATTCGTCAACAAGAGGGCAAGCTGTTTCCGGGCCCGCTCTTGAAGAGCTGGAGGCAGCCGCGCAAAGTCCTTCTTAAATCGTTCGGTCCAGGCAAGGATCATCGCCTGAGGTTGTTGATCAGCTCCTCCGCGCTAGAGAAGGTTCGTATCCTGCCGGCTCGGACATTGCGCTCGGCCGCCCTTTCGCCCTTCTGCCACTCCTCCGTCCACCAATACATCTGCTCAGGGTCGATGAGCCCCGCTTTAGCCGCGACTCGCGCCTCCTCCCGCGTAAGGCCGTTGGCATGTAGGAGATCGCGCTGGATGCGCTCGATCTTCGCCTTGGCTCGAGTGAGGATCTTCTGTTCCGCAGGAGAGAGACGAGGAGCTGGGGCCTTGGCCGCAAGCCGCTTAGGAATCAGGACGATCCGCCCACCCTCGGCTTTCGCATCGAGAAAGTCCCCCGCCTCCAGCCCGAGGGCGTCGAAGACCTCCTTCGGAATGGTAACCTGGTGCTTCGGTCCGATGCGAACTGCAGCCATGTGTCCCTCCGTACTGTGCATCCAGGAATGATTCCTACTTTCTTACTGTAAGAATATCGCGCTTCTCAGAGCATGTCAAGGGAGCGCCGCTATCACGCTTGAACGGAGCGTGCGAGCAGGGAGACGGATTCGATGTGGTAGGTTTGGGGGAAGAGGTCGAGGGGGCGCACGTGCTTGAGCTCGTAGCCGCGCTGAACAAGGCGCTTCAGGTCGCGAGCGAGCGTGCTGGGGTCGCACGAAACGTAGATAATCCGGCGGGGCTGGAGAGCCGCAATACCCTCAAGGACGGCGCGTTCGAGGCCGAGACGCGGTGGATCGACCACGACAATGTCAGCCTCATCGCCCAGTGCGTGCGCCTCCAGGGCGCGTGAGACGGGCATCCGAAGAACCCGCGCCTTCTCACGCACACCGACTGAGCCGAGATTGAACTCGGCGTCGCGCGCAGCCCGGGGATTGCCCTCGACAGCCACAACGCTCGCAGCGCGCTGGGCGAGCGGCACCGTGAAGGTACCCACCCCGCAGTAAAGATCTACGACCCGCTCGTTACCCTCGAGTGCCGCCATTTCCAACACGAGTTGGATGAGAGCCTCCGCGGCCGCTTCGCTCGGTTGAAAGAATGAGGCGGCGTCCACGCGGAAGCGGTAGCCACCTGCCTGCATGGTGAGGTGCCCGTCGCCGAAGCGATCGAGGAATCGAGGTGTCGGTTCGCTCCGGCCACCCTGGCTGCGGTCTATTTTGTCGGTACCCAGCAACACCAGACCCGCAAGATGCGGCACGCGCTCGCGCAGGACGAAAAATAGATGCCGCAGCGACGCACGCTCGACTGGGCGGCCCACGAGTGTCAGGAGTGACTGGTTCGACCGCGAACTGGCGAGCAGCCAAACCTCGTGAAGGCTCGGGACGAGCTTCGTGAGGGGCGGCGTTCGCTGGCGTGCCAGGGCTTCCAAGATTTCATTCAGCATCGGATGGAGGAGCGGACAGGTTCCCACGGGCACGACACGGTGCGAGGCAGGGGCGAAAAATCCGAACTGGTACCACCCCTCGGCCTCCCGCACCTGAAGCTGCGCGCGGGTGCGATACCCGAGCCCGTCGGTGGGACGGACCAATGGCCCCAAGGGAACATCCCTGAACCCACCGAGGCGCGCCAATTGATCGCGCAGGATCTCGGCCTTCCAGTAAAGCTGGGCTTCATCTGTAAGATGCAGCCACTGGCAGCCACCGCAGCGTCCGAAGTGCCGGCAGGGGGGACTCACCCGGTCTGCCGACGGCTTCTCGACCTGTTCGATGGCTCCCCGCAGATAGTCGCCCTTCGATTCCACGATGCGCGCGCGCACGACGTCCCCCGGGACCGCATAGGGGAGAAAGACCACTTGACCGTCACTCGTGCGGGCGATGCCGTGTCCCCGAAAGGCGAGGCCGGACACGGAAAGCTCTAGCGTCTGCTTTTCGGTTGAGGCGGACCCTGTCGTCATGGATCGACAGCCGCGTTCCCGGGTCACTCGCCGGCGGCATGGCAGAGTCGGCTGATCTCCCGCCACTGGAGGTCTGGAAGGAGCGTAATCCACTGACCATCCGCCTTGGCCGCCAGCGATTTCAATCGCTCGACTCGATCTGCTGTGGTCGGATGCGTGGACAGATACGTAAGGAGCGCCGGCATCTCCCGCCCCTGCTCCTTCTCTTTCAGAGAATCGAAAAACCGGACCAGGCCTGCGGGATCAATCCGAGCTGCGATGAGCATCTGCATCGCCTCCAGATCCGCCTCCTCCTCGTGATGGCGGCTGTATCGCAGGATCCCGAGGATCCGGGCCCCTTCCAGCCCGAACCTCATGGCGCCGCTCGCGTCACCGGTCAGGGCGCCCAGGAGGAGCCCGGTCGAGGCGTTTTGAACCAGCATACGTGTGGCGTGGCGTCTCACGATGTGCTGCACCTCGTGGGCGAGAACGCCGGCCAGCTCTTCAGGAGTTTGGGTCCGCTCGACGAGCCCTCGGAACAGCACGATGAATCCGCCGGGGGCCGCAATGGCGTTCACCGTTGGGTTGTCAACCACTGCCACCCGAAAGGTGTAAGGAGAAGCGGGAAGTG
>JAHFDE010000204.1 GCA_023249165.1 Candidatus Methylomirabilota bacterium
ATCAACGCGCTGGGCATCTCTCTCGGGGAGGATCCGCCCGACCTCATCGATCCCACCGGAGGTCTCAGGGACCTGAGAGCGAGGCGGATCCGGGTGGCTGATCCGCAGGTGCTCGCCGAAGACCCCCTGCGTCTCCTGCGGAGTGTCCGCTTGGCCGCCCAACTCGAGTTCGCGATCGACGAAACCACGGCCCAGGCAATCCGCCAGCATGCTCCCTCCCTTGGGCGTGTCGCACCGGAGCGGCTTCGGGAAGAGTTTTTCGCGATTCTCAACTGTTCCGTCGCTGGCCGCTGGCTGACCGCCATGGATGCCCTCGCGCTCCTTGAGGTCCTCCTTCCCGAGACCCGGGGGATGCGAGGGTGTCTGCAAGGTCCACCCCATCGTTTTGATGTGCTCACCCACTCCCTGGAGACGGTCCGGTCCCTGGACCGGATCCTCCATCGACTGCCGAAACTCTTGTCGCGCCAAGCGGCCTTCCTCATTGGACCGTTGGAGGCGGAAGTGGAGGGGGGAATCAGTCGACAGGCCCTGCTTCGCTTTACGGTGTTCCTCCATGACGTGGGGAAACCGGAAACCCGTTCGGTGGAAGAGGGGCGAATCCGTTTCTTGGGCCACGCCGAAAGAGGGGCGGACATCGCTGAAGAGATCTGTCGCCGGCTGCGTTTGGGTTCGCGGGCTTCGGCGATGGTGGTCGCCCTGGTGCGAGCACACCTCCGTCCCTTCTTCCTGGAACAGGCCAAGACCATCACGCCCCGGGCGCGTTATCGATTCTGGCGGGACCTGGGGCCCCTCGCCGCCGACTGCCTCCTCCTCTCGTTGGCCGATATCCGGGGCACCTATGGACGGGAGGGGAGGGCCTTTCGAGCGCGCCTCCGCTTCGTCCAGGAGATGTTCGCATTCCAGCGCAAAAGGATTCGAGGAGGCAGACACGCGGGCGGGCGGGCACCCTTGCTCGACGGCCATGAACTGATGGCCCGGATGGACCTCACCCCCGGGCCCTTTGTGGGATTCCTGCTGGAGCGGCTTCAAGAAGAGGCAGCCCTTGGCTCTCTCCGGACCAAAGAGGAAGCCCTGCGGTATCTGAAGGGCCAACTGGACGCCTTGAGGGAGGAGTTCGCGCGGGGTGAACCGTCTTGATCTTCGACGGCAGGGATGATATGAGTGGCCCTGCGTGATGGACACCAACGACAACAGGCAAGGGCATGGAGTGGTGGGGGAGAAGACGCGCCGGGTGGGACTGCGGCACCTGGGACTGGGATTTCTGGCTTGCCTGTTAATTCTCTTCCTCATCTCCTGGTGCTCTTTGCCAGCGCGGTGAACGGCGTGGCGACCGACCGTAAGGCACAGATCGTGCGCAAGGGACTCGGACTCTGTCTGGCGACGTTATGTATCTTTTCCGCCTGCTCGCCCGGCGAGGGTCCCGAGTCGGTTGCCCAGAGCTTCGTGGAGCGATATTACGTCCAGCCCGATCTTCTTCGGGCCAAGGCCTTGGCGCATGGGCTGGCCCGTGCCAAGATCGAAGATGAAGAAGAGCTACTCCAGGGGGGTCCGCGACCGGACGGGACGGCGGGCCGGAGGGTTTCCTACAGCTTGTACACGACGCGGAAAATGGGGGAGGACCGGATCTTCTTCGTCTACGACATGGCCATCTCGGTGGACAGCCGGGTGATGAAGAGGCGCGCCTTCATCTCGACCACCCGGGTCAAGGAGGGATGGCGCGTGACGAATTTCCAGGAGGAGGATATCTAAGCTACTCCATTGGCCCACTTCGCCGTTGACAGTGGGTCCCCTTCTCCGCTATACATTATCTGCATCTGCTCTCGTGGCGGGAGTAATTCAGCGGTAGAATGCCAGCTTCCCAAGCTGGACGTCGCGGGTTCGATTCCCGTCTCCCGCTCCACTTCCCATACTTTCTGCACCCCCTGTACTTTCTGCACCTTCTGCACTGCCCTGCACCCCCCCCTGCACTCTCTGTACTTTCTGCACTCCTGTCCGTCTCTTTTCATCCGTCGTCATGCCTGTTGAGGCGTGCCGGGGCGGATCGGGTGTTGACAGGGCTCATCTTCTGGGAGACAATACGTGGCTGTTGAGGTGGAACTCCGCAGACGAGGTGCTGAGGTGAGACGAGGGATGCCGCATCGATGGAGAAAAAGATCGGGGGAGGCGGAACAGGATGCCTTCCTGCACAGCCTCATCCGGGACCTGCTCAAGGAGGTGGGCGAGGATCCGCATCGGGAAGGGCTCCGCCAGACCCCACAGCGGATGGCCAAGGCGCTCAGGCATCTCACCGCCGGGTACGGAAAGGAGCTGTCGGAGGTCCTGAACGGGGCCATCTTCACCGAAAGGTACGACGAGATGGTCCTGGTAAAGGACATCGACATCTTCAGCCTGTGTGAGCATCATCTCCTCCCGTTCTTCGGGAAGTGTCACGTGGCCTACCTCCCGAAGACCAAGATCCTCGGCCTGAGCAAGATTGTCCGGTTGGTCGAGATGTACAGCAGGCGCCTTCAGGTGCAGGAGCGGTTGACGCAGCAGATTGCTCACAGCCTCAAGCAGGCGGTGCAGCCACGAGGCGTGGGGGTCGTCATCGAGGCCTATCATTTCTGCATGATGATGCGGGGAGTCGAGAAGCAGAATTCCAAGGCGGTGACCAGCGCGATGCTCGGGGTCTTCGAGAAGCGCCCGGAGGTCCGCAACGAGTTGCTTCAGCTCATCAACCGCAGGCCGTGAGGTGCAGATGCTGCGTCTCTTTCAGGCAGCGGGAGGTGGTGCCGACCGTTTCCTCGGCATGCGGGCCGGCCGCTGCACAGGTCGGTCCTGGAATAACAAGCTTTTTCCGAATGTCGGCCTTCATGGTATGGGAGTTGCAGTCTGGCGTGAGCGTGCGGTAGACTAGGTTGTCCGTCCTCCCATGGTGGAGATTCGGGAGCGGGGAGGCGGAGAACACGCTGGGGAGCTGAGGAAGGACCGGGCATGCGGGACAAGGAAAAATCCCACGCCGAGATCGACGCCCTCCAGGCCCAGGTCAAGGGGCTCGAGGAGGAGCTGTACCAGGTCCGGCGCCGGCTCGAGCAGGTGCCGCGGGAGTTCGAGCTGTTGCGGGCGCGCCTGCAGCAGAG
>JAHFDE010000205.1 GCA_023249165.1 Candidatus Methylomirabilota bacterium
GCCGAAGCTGTGCATCACGGACAACATGGCTCCCACATATAGGCCGCAACGAAACCCCTGCCCCAGGCCAGGCTTGCCTTTCTCGTAGCCCTTCACGTAGATCAGCGCGAAGAGCGGTGCGAATACCAGGTATCCTACCCAGAATATCCACATCAGCCTGAGCATCTCCGTTTCCGGCCGCCACACCGAAGCCGTCTGCCGGTACATGTCCGACAGGAGTACGCCGTGGATGAAAAATTCCAGTACCGCGATCACGACAAATACCGCGACACTCGCCAGCAACCACCGTTTCGTATTCATGTGGTCCTCTGCTGGAGCGAAAGGTTATCTGTCATTCTGGTCGGATGAGCCTTGTCGGGACAGCAGCGCAGGCACACTTCCAATCAACGCACCTGCCGACGAAGCAATCAGACCCACAACAGCAGCAATCACCAGCTCGATCGGCCACAGGTTGTGCGAGGTTGGATCCCTCATCCCATCGACGACCACACGCGCAAACACGGCGCACGGCACGGCAGCGCCTACAACGAATATCACCGGCAAGAGACGGCTCTTGGCGAATGCGCGAGTGACGCCAGCCACGACGCTGACGACAAGCAGACCCATGCCGATCAACGAGTCCGGTAGGGAGAGCTTTGCGTAGGGGATCTGCCAATAGGAGATTCCCACCGCGAAGAAGGCCACGAAAAAGGCAGGCGCCCACCAATGGAAGGAAATTCTCGGATTCACGGGCGGAACACCTGCTTCTGCCCCCGGTGTTCGCAGGGCTGAGTCCCGGAATGATGCACAATCAGGCCTTCCCCTTGCGCTGGCCAGCCCGCAAGATCTTTTTGCGCAACCGGAAGGCGTGGGGTGTGGCCTCCACGAGCTCGTCGTCGCGGATGAACTCGAGGGCCTGCTCGAGGCTGAGCGGCCTCGGCGGGGCGAGGTGCGCCGCCTCGTCGGCGGTGGACGAGCGCATGTTCGTGAGCTTTTTCTCCTTGGTGACGTTCACCTCCAGATCGTTGGGCCGGGAGTGCTCCCCGACGATCATACCCTCGTAGACTTCCTCGCCGGGAGCGATGAAGAAAGTCCCCCGAGGCTGGAGGTGGTCGATGGCGTATGCGGTGGCGCGCCCCGGTCGGTCTGCCACCAGAGCGCCGGTGAAGCGGTGGGCGATGGTCCCCTGCCAGGGCTCGTAGCCGTCGAAGAGGTGGTTCATGATGCCGCTGCCCCTGGTCTCGGTCATGAACTCGGTGCGAAAGCCGAGCAGGCCCCGGGAGGGGACGCGGAACTCGAGGCGCACCCGGCCGCTGCCGTGGTTGACCATCTGGATCATGTGTCCCTTGCGGTAACCCAGCTTCTGGGTCAGGGTCCCGATGAATTCCTCGGGAGCGTCAACGACCAGCCGCTCCATCGGCTCGTGGAGGAGGCCGTCGATGGAACGCGTGAGGACATGCGGCTTGCCTACCGCCATCTCGTGGCCCTCCCGCCGCATCATCTCAATAAGGATGGCCATCTGGAGCTCGCCCCGACCTGAGACTGTGAAGACGTCGGGCGATTCGGTCTCCTCGACCCGGATCGCGACATTGTGGAGCATCTCCTTGTCCAGCCGTTCCCGGAGCTTGCTCGCGGTGGCGTACCCTCCCTCGCGGCCCGCCATCGGTGAGTTGTTGACGTAGAAGAGCATGGCGATCG
The DNA here is from genome assembly GCA_023249165.1 of Candidatus Methylomirabilota bacterium. Classification (GTDB taxonomy): domain Bacteria; phylum Methylomirabilota; class Methylomirabilia; order Methylomirabilales; family CSP1-5; genus CSP1-5. The sequence goes on from JAHFDE010000205.1 coordinate 1,678, forward strand.
TAGGCTCATCAACATGGATCGGCGGCAGGGGCCTCGGGTCCTCCACCGCCGATAGGGTCTCACCGATGTTCACCCCTTCGATACCGGTCACGGCCACGATGTCACCGGGTCCGGCCTCCGTAATCTCGATCCGGCGCAGGCCCTCGTACCCATAGAGCCCGGTGACTTTGGAGGACACCACCTGGCCGTCGAGGCGGCAGAGGGCTATTTCTTGCCCCTTGGAGAGGCGGCCGTTGAAGATCCGGCCCACGGCCAGGCGGCCCACGTAATCATCGTAGCCCAGGGTGGTAATCAGGAACTGCAGTGGGCTGTCGGGCTCGTAGGTGGGGGCCGGCACGGTACGCAGGATCTCCTCGAAGAGAGGGGTGAGGGGGGTGTCCGTGCCGTCGGGACTGGTGCGGCATGTGCCCTTGCGGGCATTGCAGTAGTAGACAGGAAACTCCAACTGCTCCTCCGTGGCGTCGAGATCGATGAAGAGGTCGTAGATCTCGTCCAGCACCTCTGACGGTCGGGCGTCGCCGCGGTCGATCTTGTTGATCACCACGATGGGGATCAGCCTGGCCTCCAGGGCTTTGCGGAGCACGAAGCGAGTCTGGGGCAGGGGTCCCTCGCTGGCATCCACCAGCAGCAGTACCCCATCCACCATCTTGAGGGTGCGCTCGACCTCGCCTCCAAAGTCGGCGTGGCCCGGAGTGTCCACGATGTTGATGTGGGTCGTGCGGTAGACGATGGCGGTGTTCTTGGCCATGATGGTGATGCCCTTTTCCCGCTCCAGGTCGATGGAGTCCATGACCCGCTCGACGACCGACTCGTTGTCGCGGAAGATACCGCTCTGCCACAGCATGGCATCCACGAGGGTGGTCTTGCCGTGGTCCACATGGGCAATGATGGCGAGGTTGCGGACGTCCTCTCTCCTTTTGAGTTCTGTCCGGTGCGCCTGCGCGTGTACCGCTGCGTGTCCTTCCACTCCTACCTCCAGTATTAATGAGGTATCCTGTCCCCGGCAATGTTAGAGCGCCGCGTTTGCAGAGATTACTGGGGACAGTATACAATATTGATGCGGAAATTCCAGTCTGATCCCTATTCCCTTGCTATAATGTCAGGGTGAAACGCGCCCAGAAAAGAGCGACTTTCTTGAATGGTGGTTACAGTCTTTGCGCGTTCTCGTTCAGGAGGAATCACCGATGGCTCAGAAGCAGTGGCGCACGGAACCCGGAATGCAGATTGATCCAAGCAAGACGTATCGAGCAGTGATTGAGACCAAGAAGGGCATCATTGAATTGGAGCTCTCTCCGCACCATGCACCGAAAACGGTCAACAACTTCGTTTTCCTGGCCCGTGAGGGGTTTTACGACGGTGTATCGTTTCATCGCGTGATCAGCGATTTCACGATCCAGGGGGGAGATCCAACGGGTTCAGGTCGAGGTGGTCCTGGCTAC
>JAHFDE010000075.1 GCA_023249165.1 Candidatus Methylomirabilota bacterium
GATACTCCCTCCGCGGAGAGGAGCGATGTCCATCTGTACTCGCTCCCCTCCCCGGGAAAGCACGACCCGATGGACCTCCTCGGCGAAGCGGACCAGTCGGCCGTCAAAGGCTCGCTGGAGGGCCGCACCCAAAGAAGCGGGGTCGGGAGAGACCAGGTCGATGTCGAGGGCCTCCGGACCTTTGAGGAGGGCGTTACGCACAAAGCCGCCGACGAGGTAGACCGGGAGCAGGTCCCGTTCGGCGGCCAGCCGAACCATCTGCCGCAGCAGGGGATGATCACGAATGGCGAGCAGGATGCGTCGAACGCGCTGGGCCATCGCTTCACCCTAAGGGAGGCAGAACGCGGATGTCAACACGCGCTTCACTCCTCGGCACGCCGAAAACTGCTTGACGGCGCAAAGCGTCAGGTTTACCCTTACACCAGTTCGGCCCGTGGACAGGAACGGGTGTTCAGAGGGGAGGCGCGATGCGGATCGATAGGAAGATGAAGATCGAAGATGTCGTCCAGACATATCCGGAGACCATCTCGGTCTTCAGCCGTTACGGGGTGGCCTGTCTGAGCTGCTCCGCGGCCAGTTACGACAACATCGAGATCGGGGCCAAGGTCCACGGCATCGATGTCGACCAGCTCCTGGCCGACCTGAACGCCACCATCATCGGACGAAACTGAACGGTCCGCGATGCTGCTCGGCCCCTGACGCGGACCGGCAGGGATCGACTCTCTGAGAGAGGGTTCCAATGTTCGAGACGCTCCGACGGGACATCCAGGCTGCGTGGGACCGTGATCCTGCCGTCCGAAGTACGTTCGAGATCATTCTCTGCTATCCCGGCCTGCACGCGGTGTGGTTGCACCGGGTGGCGCATTGGTTCTGGAACCGGGGACTGCTCCTCATCGGCCGGTTCATCTCCCATCTGAACCGCTTCCTAACCGGAATCGAGATCCACCCCGCGGCCCGCCTCGGCCCAGGGCTCTTTATCGACCACGGCATGGGGGTGGTGATCGGCGAGACGAGTGAGGTGGGCGAGAATGTCACCATCTATCAGGGGGTGACGTTGGGGGGCACCAGCCTGGAACGCAAGAAGCGGCATCCCACGATCGGCAACAACGTCATCATCGGGAGCGGGGCCAAGATCCTCGGACCCTTCATGGTCGGGGACAACAGCAAGATCGGGTCGGGCTCGGTGGTGGTCAAGGAGGTCCCACCCGATTCGGTGGTGGTCGGCGTGCCGGGACGGGTCATCTTCCGGGAGGGCAAGAAGGTGACCGACATGGATTTCGACTGGACCAACCTCCCGGACCCGGTGGCTCAAGCCCTGCAGTGCCTTCTCGATCGGGTGCACGACCTGGAGAAGGAGCTGGAAGAGCTGAAAGGCCGTGTGCCCCAGGACGCCCCGGCCGACTTCTCACTCACCCGCCGCAAGGGCTGATCCCTTTCCCTCTGTGCCCAACGCCAGCCCACTAGTGCCGTTCCAACTGTTTGTGTCAACTCGCTTGCGACACACGCCCACGACCGTTGCAACACAGGCACGCAGATCACATTAAGCTGGGCAAGTTGGAACGGTACTAGAGAGACGTCGTGGGCACATCGAGGCCCTCTCGCGGATCCACCTGAAAGAAGACCAATCCGGACAAGAGCTTTGGATAGAAATAGGTGGACTTGGGTGGAAGCCGCTGTCCGGTACTCACCGCCGCCGCGATCTGGGTCACGGGGATCGGGTTGAGAAAAAAGGCGGCGGCCGCGCGGCCGTGGCGCACCTCGCGAAGGGCCACCTCCTCATCCTGCGTAAACCTGATCATCTCCGGATCGGTGAGCTGAAGAACCCTCTGGAAGATCAGGTGTTCCAGGATGACGACATCGAGCGCCTGAGCACTACGTGACCCGCCCCGCTCCGTGAGCCGCTCCACCCCCCCGGGATCCTTCAAGGTCAAGAGGGTGAAGGTCTCTCCACCGGTGTAGAGACCAAAGACATGCCCTCGACGTCCCCGCTCCTCCATCTCCACGAGATATGTCTGGAGGCCCCCCTCCCCGTGACCGATCACCCTCTCCTCGCGAGAAAAGTGGGGCTCGAGAAGCCTGACAATCTCCGCTCCGGCACGTCCCCACTCGACCCGGATGAGCCGATGCGTCGGGAGGACCGTGAGCCCCTCGTCCTCGATGCTCACCAGGGTCATCATGACAAAGTTGTACGCCTTCTCGGGGCCCCCCGTGGCGTCGGCCCGCCGCATCTCCTCCCGGAAGGTGAGGGCGGTTTCATACCGGTGGTGTCCATCGGCGATAAAGAGGGGCCGATCACGAAAGGCCGTGACGAGGCAGGCAATGGCTTCTGGCTTCTGCAGGAGCCACAGTCGGTGCCGGACGCCCGCCTCATCCCCGAAATCGCACAGCGGATCTGTCCGGGTGGCCGAACGGAGCACGTCGGTGATCGATCCCGGCGGTCCCGGATAAAAGCAGAAGATCTGCTCGAGATTCACCGGGAGGGCCTGCATCAAGCTGAGGCGATCCGCCTTCGGCCCCGGCATGGTCCGTTCGTGGGGAAAGACGACGCGCGCGCCGTACTCCTCCAGGCCGACAGCCCCGATAAGCCCGGTCCGGACTCGCTGCCCTCCCCGCTTCCACGGATACTGCTGCTCATAGACGTAGAAGGCGGGCGCAGTCTCCCGGAGAAGAATGCCCGTCTCTTCCCACTCCTGAAAATACCGTCGGGCCCGCAGATACCGGTTCTCCGCCGCATCGTCGCCCGTCCGGTCCTCCCCGAGAATGAGACGGATGACGTTGTGGGGGTGGCGGCGATGGAGTTCGCGTCGGAGTTCGTCGGGGATCACATCGTAGGGGGGAGAGACGACTGCCCCCAGGTCTCCGACCTTCTCCACATTGTACCGATACCCCCGAAAGGGACGGAGACGGGCCACGCGCACCTCTCTCCAAGACTGGTGACTGGTGGTTGGTGGTTGGTGACCAATGAAAAGCCCGCAGTGGCTTATGACCAGTGAATAGTGAATGGTAGCTCGTGTTCTTCACTAACCACTAATCACTAGTCACCAATCACTGGCTCGCCGGACGAGCCGCCGGAGCGGCCGCCGGGGTAAAGCCTCCCCGCCCGTCTCCCAAATAGATGGCTGCCCGGTGCAGGGACGCGAAGACGAGCACGAGGTCGGGCTTTCCATCCTCGTTGAAGTCCCCCGCGCCTAGCACGATGGGGTCGTCGGGCACCTTCACGTCCGGCAACCGGGTGAACTGGCCGGTCCCGTCCCCCTTGAGGATGGTGAGATCCCTGGTGCTCCGGTTGCCGACGATCAGGTCGAGCCGTCCGTCCCCGGTGAAATCGCCGGCAACGACCGGGTGGGGGTTGACGCCGGTTGGAAACTCAATGAGCTTTCGCAGATTTCCCTTTCCATCACCGGCCAAGAGGAGGAGGGTGTCGTCCCCGGCACAGACGATCGCCACGTCCTCGTGGCCATCCCCGGTAAAGTCGGCAAAGGCCATATAGTGGGGAAACCTTTTCACCTTAACAACCCGAGGCTCCTCGAAGGTCCCATCCTCCTTCCCGAGGAGGACCGAGATCGTATGCTGCCCAAGGCTGGTCACCACCAGGTCCACGATCCCGTCTCGGTTGAGATCGGTCTGAGCCAGTATGTGAGGACGACTGCCCACAGGGTACCTGGCCACGAGACTCATGCCTCCCTTTCCATCTCCTCGATGGACGAGAACGGTAGAGAGCAGGGTATCGGCCACCGCCAAATCACCCCGGCCGTCCCGGTCGAAATCGGCTGCCACCGCCGCTACAGGCCCCTGAAACCCCTCGAGCTCCTGCCGCTTGACGAAGCGGCCGCGCCCGTCATTGAGATACAGGGTGACCGTCCCCGCCCCGCTGTTCGCCGAGACCAGGTCCGGGTGCCCATCCCCGTCGAAATCCCCCGCCGTCACCCACACCGGACCGCGCCCCACCTCGTAGGAGTGATTCGCGGCCACGCCCCCCCTGCCGTCGCCGAGGAGGACGGTAATCTTCCGCTCCGCCGAGGCGGCAATGGCCATGTCCAGATGTCCATCCTTATTGAAGTCGCCCACGACCACCGAGTGGGGGAATCGACCGGCCGCCTCGGTTCCTTCATGGCCATGGCCTGAGTTCTGCGCGAGGACCGGGAGGATCGCTCCCCCCACGCCGAGGCCAGAGAAGACGATGATCCACAACCACTCCCTGATCCTCACCGTCGCTCGCCCCCTCTGGTCCACCTCACCGCTCCTGTTTCCCCGGCACCTCGACCCGTCTGGAGAGAGATCTGAGATAGGCAATCACATCCCAGATCCTCTCATCGCTCATCACCCGCTCCGCCGCAGGCATAAACCGGGTTTTGCCGACTGCCTCTCCACCCTCCTTGATGATCTCGAAGAGATATTGATCTGGAAGCTGCCTCATGTGTTCCGCATTGGACAGATCGGGAATGGGGACGGGAGGCGGAGGGATCTTCTCGCCCCAGCCCCAGCCTTCCCCCCGCCCGCCGTGGCACTGGGAACAGTACTCCACGTAGAGCGCCTGCCCGCGGGCGGCATCCCCCCGCTCGGCGGCCACGGCCGGCGCGCCGAATGCGATGATCCCCCACGCTACTGCGGCACGGAGACCGATGTCTGTCGCGGGGCTCACCGTTCGCGATTGCCCTCTGCTCACTTCTACGACCTTTCAGGGAACCGCGCACTCTTCTTGTGTACGGCCTTGACTGATGGCCATGTTGTTCTTCGACTGCCGCAGGATAGACAAACTCCGGCCTGAAGGCAAGCGCGAACCGATCCTTAATCGCTCAAGCGATCGTTCGCCTCCTGAGGCAACATGCGCACGAGGACAGATGCCGTGGACGCCGGCAGCAGCCGCGCCTCGACGAGCCCTTCGTTGATCCTCAGAGTGGCCCGCCGATCCAGATATGCCGGTGGAAGCCGGACCAGCCTCCCCTCCCGATGCCAGTCCGTGAAGGCCCGTACTATCCCGGGGCCTTGAGGCAGAATCATGGCGAGTCCTTCCAGGAGGCGAGGCGGAAGCGTCGGGGGCGGGAGGGTCGGCAGAAGATCAAACCCCACCCCTGCAGGTTCCTCAGCCTCCGTGGTCCAAGCGGCGGGTACGTCAAAGGCCAGGATGACGATCTCCCAGCCTTTCCGGCCCTGACGGGCCACGATCTCACGGGTGTAGGCCTTGCCCCGTTCATCACCGCTCGCGAGGGGGGCCCGGCCAATTCCGGAGAAGAGACCGTACGTGAGGATGAGGGGCACGTGCCGGAGATCGGTGGCGTGGAGCAGCGTCACGGCAGGCGAACAGCCAGGCCCTTGCCTACTCTCCCCAGGGGTTCCCTCCATCCAGTTTCTCCTGGGTCTCCTCAAGCTCACGGGCCAATCGCTTGAGGTGCTCGGCCACATACTCGGGAGAAGAGAGCTTCGCCAGCGCCTCGATGACCAGATCGAGCACGTGCATGAGGGAGGACTCATCCTTCGGATCGTACGAAAGCCGCATCGACATCCCTCACCCGGGTATTGTATCGGCTTCCGCCGGGCAAGTGCAAGGGAAAGGGGAATCGGCAGAACCAGGGGCATACCCCTCAGGACGTCAGTCGAAATCGCGCCGACCACTCCCCCAGAGGCTCGAGCGCAATCCGCCCTCCCATGGGCAGGACCACGTTCTCGCGGCCATGCCCGCTTGGAAAGGTCGCGAAGCAGGGGACATCCACATCGCGGGCGAATCGAGCGAGGATGCCTGTGACCGAGAAGCCGCGGAGCGCCACACGGGCCCTGCACCGCACCATCTCTCCGAAGACGATCCCCCTCACCCCTTCCAGTTTCCCCGCCAGCTGCAAATGCGTCAGCATCCGGTCGATTCGGTAGGGTTCCTCGTTCACCTCTTCCAGAAAAAGGACCTTGCCCTTGGTCTCGATGGCGAAGGGGGTCCCGAGCGAGCAGGTGACCAGGGTCAGGTTCCCGCCGGTGAGCTCTCCTTCGATCCGTGCCGGTCGTGAGAGGAAACGGCCGGAAATCCTCCCCTCGAAGGCCCTGCCGTTCAGAACGAGCGTCCGCACGCTTCGCCGGGTCAACGGGTTGTTGTGGCGACTGAAGTCTGGCTCGACCATGGGCCCATGAAAGGTCACCAGCCCTGCGTGCTGGGTGAGGGCCAAATGGAGAATGGTGACATCGCTCGACCCGAGGAAGACCTTGGGATGCCGGCGGATCAGCGCGAGGTCGAGATGGGGCAGCATCCGCCCTGCCCCGTATCCGCCCCTGGCACAAAAGATCCCCTTCACCTCCTCCCGACAAAACATTTCCTGCAGGGCCGCTGCGCGGTCCCGATCCCGACCGGCAAGGTACCCCCACCGATCATAGAGGTGCGGGCCCTCCAGCACCCGAAGGCCCATACGGCGCAAGCTGCTGAGCCCCCGCTTGAGGCGGCTCGGATGCACCACGCCGGAGGTGGCCACCACCGCCACAAGATCACCACCGCGGAGAGGCATTGGTCGCTTCCTCCGCGTCCGTCGCATCCCGAATTCTCCCTGCCCCGAAGGGCTCAGCCTCTTTTGCGGCCGATCACTTCCAGCCCGGTTCGAATGGTCCTCACATGGATCGCGACGGTGTCGGCGGTCCTTCGGGCATAGCCACCCGCCAGCACCACGGCCACGGGAACGCCTTTGCGCTTTGCCTCCTGGAAGATGATCTGGTCCCGCCGCTCGAGCCCCGCGAAGGTGAGCTTCAGCCCCCCTTCCTGATCATCCTGGTACGGGTCCGCTCCAGCGACGTAGACCAGCAGTTGGGGGCGGAAGATCTCGAAGGCCGGCAGCACATGCCGCGACAGCTCGGCGAGATATTCCTCATCCCCTGCCCCGGACGGCAGCCCGATGTCCAGATCACTCCGCTGCTTGAGTTCGGGGTAGAGATCCTCTTGATGCACGGAGCAGGTAAATACGCTGGGCTCCTCGCGAAAGATGGAGGCCGTGCCGTCCCCCTGGTGCACATCGCAGTCGATCACCATGGCCTTGACGATCCGCCCCTCCCGCTGCAGTGTGCGGATCGCAATCGCGCTGTCATTGAAGACGCAGTAGCCCGCGCCATGGTCCGGATAGGCGTGGTGACCGCCGCCGCCGATGTGGATTCCCAGGCCAGTCTCCAGGGCGTATCGAGCGGCCCGGATAGTTCCCTCCACGCCGATCCACGCCGCCTCCACGAGCCCCCGGGAAAAGGGAAGATCCAGCACCACTAACTCCTCGGCGGTCAGCGTCCCTCGCCGCAACTTGTCGAGATACGCCGGCGTATGGACCAGCAGGATATCATCATCTCGGGCTGGAGGGGGCTCCTCGAAATCCCCGGCCCTGGCTGTCCCCAGTTCGATGAGCCTTTCCTTGATCAACCGGAACTTGACGGTCGGCAGGATGTGCCCTCCCAAATCGACTTCGTACTTTGGGGAATAGAAAATTTTCATCCCGGCGCGTCCGTCCTATCGATGTAAACCATGGCGACGTCATGATAATCGCTTTCACCGACGATTTCCAGCGAGGAGCCGACCGGGCACGTCCACAGAAAATCATTGACCCGTCCCGGCGCCTTCACTACCTTCCCTATCGGAGAGGTGGGGCATGAAAGGCCTGTGGAGATTCTTCAGGGTCACCCCGCTGCTGCTCCTGCCGACGATGGCAATCTCGGGAGGCTGTGCGAGCGGCGGGGGGCCGGTCCCCGTCCAGGGCGTGGTCACCGGGAAACACCAGATTCCCCCGCCGGGAAATCAGTCGGAGAGTCCGGGCAAGGAGAAGCCACGCTACTTCTTGTGGGTGAAGACGAAGGAGGGGCCGGCCTTTGTGGAGGTGACGGAGGGCGTGTTTCGGAGCGTGACGGACGGAGATCAGGTGTGTATCAACTGCGATTCGAGCAGGCCGTAATGTCTTCGCCCCATGAGGTCTCACCGCGCCTTTGTCGCTTTCGCGGACAACACTTGCAGATCTGCAAGGCCCAGCTTTTCCACCGATTGAGGGGCTGGATAAACGGTCAGGATGCGATCCCGCTCGTCGAGCAGTGCGGTGTCCACCGGCCGAAGCTCGCGGAGCATGAGCAGGGCGCGAGACCGCGCAGTCCGCTCGAGCGCCACGATGGGGAGGACAACCATCTCGTCTGAGCCCTCCTCCTGAAACTGCATGTGGCCATCCGCCGGAGGACCTTTCAGAAAATCCAGAAGGACCCGGCCATTTTCCGCATCCCACAGCGATCGGTACTCGGCGGTCGGAGGCCGCTCGGCCTTGAGCTTGATCGGCCCTTCCAGCCACCCCTCGGAATAGTAGTAATCCTTCCAACCGCCCCGAAATCCGTGGATGAAGAGGAGATACCCCTCGTCGGTCACCTGGAGCGGGTGGCGAAGGTCCTGGATCTGCTTCAACGTTTTCCACCCGTAGGCGAGGTACATCATCGCACTCCACGCATCCGCGATGGTCTCTGCGAGGGCGCCAACAATCGCCTGCTCAAGCTCACTCCCTCGCAGCTCGATTCCCTTCGAACCGATCGCCGCAGAAAACGTGAGGGCGACATCCAAGATTCCCCTTTCGACCTCTCCCCCACTCCCCGGAATCTTTGTCCGACCATAAAGCCCTTCCGCCACCGGCCGCTCCGACCGCTTCCCCCAAGCGCCCTTGAGGTATACGACGAACTCCGCCTGGCCCACGAACCGCCCGGCCCACGCCTCCACATTCAGCGTGTACTCGCCGACAGCCCGGCCCACGAGCTTCAGCAGCGGATGATCTTGAGGAAGTGCGTCCTTGGCCACGCCTGAGAGGGTACGCACTCAACAGAGGGGTTGGCAAGCAAAAACCGGAGACCCCTAGGGAGGGATGAAACCTATGGCCGCCCTAACGACCGCGGTCAGCGGCCCAAGCAAGCGAAGCTTGCGAGGGTCTGGTGTAACACCAGGGCTAGGGGTCACACCAGGGCTGGGGTCAAGTCTCTTCTTGACTCATCTTTGAATTAGTTTCCGGACCTGGCCGAGTCGCCGGGTCATCGCACCCCCCTTCTCCAGATCCACTTTCGTTCGCCAGATCACGCTCCGCACCGTGGAATAGCCCCCCACCCCAAAGAGCGAGGCGATGTCCTGGAGCTTCATCCCGCCCAGCTGCCGGCACACGTACATCGCCATCGATCGCGCTTCGTTCCGCCGTCCACGCCGACTCGACAGGAGGACCTCGCGGTCTGTCCCGTACACTTGCCTCACGATCCTGAGACAGGTCGCCGCGTCCGGACGGAGATACGCCTTGGCCTCGGGGACTTCCCTGAGCGCGCCGGCCCGCTGCCGGATGCGTCGTCGCAGGCGGTCGATGAACGGCTGGGTTCCCAGCACCGGCCCCCGCCGCTCGCTCGCATAGAAGGATTGCACCCGATCCTCCAGGGCGGCTCGCATGAATGCCAGGAAGGCGCCCTGGCGTCCCCTTGGGGGAAAGCGGCTCAGAAGCTGTTCTGTGTCGAGCCAGGGTGGACGCTTCCTGTCCTCCGCGTACCAGCGGCAACTGCTCCATTCGTAGGTCTCGGGGGTCCGGACCAGCCCGGCGGCCACCGGATTCTGATGGATGTAGCGGGCCACGGCCAGCAGGTAGGGCTCCGCCTCCACCACGATCGCAGTGTACCGGCCCCGGAAGAGTGGGCCGTCGCGGTCATGTCGGCGGTTGTACCGCTGCGTGTACACGCCGTCGAGATGCCGCATCACCCTAGCCAGGTTGGGCTCCGGGGTCTGGAGGAGCAGATGATAGTGATTGTCCAAAAGGCAATAGGCGAGCACCCGGACTCCCCACATCTCATGGCAGTCCGCGAGCAGCTGCAGGAACGTCCTCCGGTCGCCACGATCGGTGAAGACGGCCTGGCGGGCGAGGCCACGGTTCATGATGTGGTAGTAGGCACCCGGGAACGCGATGCGAAGGGGACGCGCCATGCCGGGAGGTTAACAGGAGCTGACAGATGAGTCAAGAGTAGACTTGACCCCTTAACGAGGGAGGACTTCTTTGGCCGCGGGCGAAGCCCGCTTGCGTAGGTCCGCCTCGATGCGCTGGTCATGTGTCACATCTGCACATTCGCAACAACACTTGTGATCATGGGTTTGCCCCCCACGAGCTCAATCACCGCGGTTTCAGTGGAAGTGCTACGGATTGTTTGCCCC
>JAHFDE010000002.1:0-4594 GCA_023249165.1 Candidatus Methylomirabilota bacterium
TGACGGCAAGCTCGTAGCCGTCCTTGGTGTTCTTGCCGTTCGTCGAGTACTTGCCGGTCAGGGACACCGCGGCACCGAGGATGATGGTGTCTCCTTCGACCTTCGGGCTCGCCGGCCCGACAGCGGCGAGCACCAACGCGACTGCACCCAACACCACCCACCGTGGGTTCTTGAGAACCTTCACCATCGTTTTCCTCCTTACGGTCCTTTCCCCTGCGACCGCCCCCGGTCGAGATCTCGTGACGTTCTGTACCGCCCTTCCTTTTTTTGTGGGAGCTGATAGTGTAAGTGTCGTGCCGAAAGTTTCTTTCTTACTCGATACTTAGCAAGTGTTAAAGTGGGCACGCTTCCGGGGAGAGAATGGCCACGACCCTTCTCGTCAAATCCTATCCGGTATGATGGTCTGATGTCAAGTCAGCGATCATGCCGCTCTCCATGGTGGGAGGTTCCCGTCGGGGTCAAAGATCACCTGGTGCGGGTCCGACAGCACGGAGAGGTCCCGGCGCTGCCGGACTTCGGACAGGAGGGATTCGGAGATCAGGATGGTCTTGAGCTGCAGGGTGTTTTTGATCCGCACGATCCGGGCGCTCAAGGGGTCGCTCACCCGGATGGTCTTGAGGACGGTCTCGAGGGCCTCCCGGTCGGTGGAGAAGGCCATCGGGAGGCGGGAATGTTCGGGGGTCCGGGCCGCCAGCGAATTGATATAAGTGACCCCTCGGTCCATCTCCCTCAGGAGGCGCTCCGTGGTGACGTCGGCCAACCCGATGCCGTTGGCGTTCCCCTGGGTCTCCTTCGTGAGGCCCCGGACGAAGATCCGGGCGATCCGGGGGCTCGCAGGAGGCTTTTCGATCAGACTGAACCGCCGGCCGATCACATTGGTGTCCATCCCGGTCCCCGCGATATCCTTTCCCATCTCATCGACGATCAAGAGATCGATGTCATCGAAAGGAACCTGTGGCGCCCACTGGCGCGCCCGCAGAAAGAGTCTCTCCTCTCCGCGGACCAGTCCTTCCGGGGGAAGGGCAACCACCTGGGCTAACCCCCCGTCACTGTTTTCCAGGATGGCCAGCCCGCCCAGGATCCGGGCCCGAGCGAGGACCACAGCGCTGACGGCCCGGATGACCCGCTCGTAGCCGTGCTGCATGACGGCCGCATGGCAGGTCGCCGCCCCTTGGTGGTTGCCGAGCCCGAAGGCCGTCATCTTGAGGAGGCCACTGCCGATCCTGCCCGCGAAGCCGGTGTGGGGCTTGATGCGGTTGACCAGGAGGATCCCATCCGCCCTGGTTGCCTCAGTGTCGAGGACGACGGGAATCCTCTCGGGTGTGAGACCGAGGGGTGTGACGTCCATGGAGGAGAGGATCGACGCCCCCATCGTCTCTTCAGAGATCCCGTACATGCGCAGGACCTGCCGCTGCCCCTCGGCCGTGCCACCTCCATGGCTCCCCATGGCTGGGATGATGACCGGTTCTGCCTTGAGCTGGCGCAGGGCGGCGACGATGGTTTTCGTGATGGTGGCGATCTCGTCGATCCCGCGGCTGCCAGCGGTGATCGCCACCCCCCGTCCTGGACGGATCCGCTCCGAGAGGCCAAGGTCTTTGAGGGCTCGTTCGGTGGCGACCGCCGCGTTGACAAGGGTGGGGCCCCGGCGCTTCACCTGGATCAGAGCCATCCGTGGAAAGGCCATCACGACTCCTCCTGAGGGATGGGCGGAATATAGGCGCCGACCGAAAGCAGTGTCAAGGCCTTGACAGGTCTTGGTCGCGTGGCTACCCTTGCCCGAGTCCTCTATGAAATGACATTCTGGAGCCGGTGATGACACTCACAGGGGTCTTTTTCGATGCCGGAAACACGCTCCTCAGCCTCGACTACGCCGCTATCGTCGATGTGCTCGCCGGGGAAGGGTTCCCCGTCACCCGGGACGAGGTCTGGGGGGCCGAGTGTCGGGCCAGGGTCAGGCTCGACCCGTTTCTGGCGCAGGTCGAGGTCCGAGAATCTCGCGAGGTCTTTTCCCGCTATATGCGTTACGCCTGCGAAGAGATGGGAATTCCTTGGAGCGAGAGGGCGGAGCGAGTCCTGGGGCGGCTCAGCGAGATCAACCGACGCGAGAGCCTCTGGCGGGGAGGGGCGATGCCAGGGGCCCGCGAGGTCCTGGCCGGGCTGAAGGGGAAGGGCTACGTCGTTGGGGTCGTCTCGAACTCCGATGGCCAGCTCGAGACCCTGGTCAGGGAGGCGGGCCTGGCAGGCTCACTCGATGTGATCATCGATTCGCGGGTCGTCGGCGTCGAAAAGCCTGATCCGCGCATCTTTCACTTGGCGCTGGAGCGAACGGGTGTCGCACCCCATGAAGCGATCTATGTGGGAGATTTTTACAGCCTCGATGTGGTGGGGGCGCGCCGCGCCGGGCTCGAGGCTATCCTCCTTGATCCGCTCTGCGCCTGGCCCCAGCTCGACTGCGTGAAGGTCCAGGACCTCTTCCAAGTCTCCAGTCTCGTCCTCCCGAATGATGAAAGGAGAACCCCTCCCGGGGATCGTTTGACACCCGCCTGACCAGTCCCGTATAGTCTGGCTGCAGAGATGAAGAGAAGATCCGCGCCCCGGGCGCGGCGAGAAGCGCTCTGGGAGCAGCATGGGGGATGGGGGATGGAGAAACGGGTGGCCTTGATCACGGGGGGGGCTCGTGGGATCGGGCGGGCCATCGCCCTTCACCTGGCAGCATCCGGTTGGTCCGTCGCCATCTGCTATCGGTCCAGTCAGTCCGATGCTCAAGAGACCGTCAAGGCGATCGAGAAGGAGGGGGCCCAGGGGTTGGCGGTCAAGGCCGACGTCTCTCTATCCGAGGCCGCCTCGGACCTAGTCCGTCAGGTGGAGAAGTCCTGGGGACGGATTGATGCCTTCATCAACTGCGCAGGGCCCTATCACCGGGTCCCCCTGCTGGAGGAGACCCTCGAAGGCTGGCACGCGATGTTCAACAACAACCTGCATCCGGTCTTTTATCTCAGCCGCCTTGTGGCCCCCGGCATGATCAAGCGAAGGTGGGGGCGCATCATCACCTTCAGCATGGCGAACGCCGATCAGCTCGTCGCGCAACCGCAGGTCACCGCCCACTACATCGCGAAGGCGGGGGTGCTGATCCTCACCCGGACGCTGGCCCGTATCCTGGCTCCCCATGGTATCACCGTCAATGCCATCTCGCCGGGCTTCGTCGCCTCGGGGAGCGCTCCGGCAGAGGAGCTCAAGGCGATGGAGAAAAAGATCCCCGCCGGATACATCGGGACGGTGGATGATGTCGTGGCGGTTGCGGCCTTTCTCCTCTCGGACGAGGCCCGGTACGTCAACGGGGCCAATATCCATCTGAGCGGGGCCTGGGGGATCTGATGCGGTCTCCGCTACCCCGAACGATCCAGTGGGTGATCGGGTTATCGATCCTGACCTTTCTCTTCACCGTCCCCCACACTGCCGAGGACTTCCTGCACGGAGAGCCGGCCCGCCTGGGGCTCAGCAACAGCTCGATGGCCTTTGTCCTAGCCGTCGCGTATGCGGTCCAGGCCCTCGCCGTCGCCCTCTCGGCCCGTCAAAAGCCCGCCGGCCATCGGTTGCATCTCTGCGTTGGCCTCGTGTGGTGTCTCGGGGCGGCGGTGATTCACCTCCCGGAGGTCCTTGCCCCCGGCCCGTACCGCGAGGGGCTCGCATCGCACGCCATCCTGTTCGGCGTCATGCTCTCGACTGTCGCCCTCTCCGTAGCCTCGTTCCTCGCCCTCCGTCAGGAAGGATACGGGGTACGACGGGCCGGGCGAGATCCGACGGTCCAACACCACCTGTCGCGGCCGGGGGGTTGACAAGGGAGGGAACGCTCTACCCGTACCCAGGACCCCGACCTGAACAGGATCGACGGGCAGAAAAGTAGAGACGCGGTTTTAGAAATTTGGTATACTATCGGGGTTATGGGCCAGGTCGAAAAGCGCCAGAACCCCCGAATTCTACTGCGGATTCCGGTCCGCTGCGAGGGCCGGGCCGTCGCCTCTTACCGCACGCTAGGCTTCACGAGAAATGTCAGCAGGAGCGGGCTGTTGCTCGAGGCGCCGCAGGTTATGGCCCAGGGTGCCGCGACGGACCTTCGTATGCTCACCGGGACCAGGACTGCCTACGCCGAGGCGGTGGTGGTTTGGACATCCGAGGTTTCCCCTGGCCGAATGGGTTTCCGGTTCACCAAGATGAGCAGGGCCGATGCCTTCGCCTGGGAAGAGCTGCTGGCCTTCCAGGGAGGCCCCACGCCCCGGTCCTCGCTGCGCATTCCGATCGATCTTGAAGTTACCTGTCACGTCCCCCCGAACACGCGCCTTGAGGGCAGGGTCGAGAATCTGAGCGATGGGGGCCTGTTGGTGGTCCTTCCTCAGGCGGTTCCGCCCAGGACGCGCGTCAGCGTGGCCGGACCCGCGTGGCTTGTCCTTCCGCCGGTGGAGGCGGAGGTCGTGTGGACTCGGGATAGGTTCCATAAGGGGGGCGCACTGCACGGTCTGCGCGTCCTTGCGGACGAGGCGGGAAAAGAGCTCTTCACCATCGGCGCCATCCTCCGGAGCTTCTTCGGCTAGTGCCG
>JAHFDE010000002.1:4694-26918 GCA_023249165.1 Candidatus Methylomirabilota bacterium
TGATCATCCGGGGCGACGACCGTGGGCTGACGCTTATCCGTCAGACAGAGCACGCCCGCCTCTGCGGGGAGATGGCCCGGTCATGGGGCAATGAGCACTTCGAACCTGTAGAGCCCCTGGAGCGAGTCGCCTGGGCTGCCGCCGAGCACGACAACGGGTGGGCCGAGTGGGAGGAGGCGCCGAGGCTCAACCTGAAGACGCGGCGGCCGTACACCTATACCGACATCCCCATCGACCAGCACCAGGAAATCTACCGCCGGGGCATCGGCCGGGCGATCGCCCACGACCGGTATGCCGGCCTCCTGGTGAGCCTTCACGGCTCGTTGCTCTATGCCCGATTCCGGTCGGGTCAGCCGGGTGCCCAGGACTTCCTGGAGGAGCAGCGCGGCGTACAGCGCCGGTTGGTGGATGAGATGCGCACCGATGCGGCACTCCGGAGCTTCTGCGAGGAGCCGCGTCTCAGCACGAATCGGGACCTCGTGTTTGGGTGGGACACCCTCTCGCTCTTTCTCTGTCACGACGCCGCGTGGATGGACCACCTCGAGCTGCCCGCCGGCTACCACGGGCGTCGGGTCCGGGTGGCCGTCGCGCCCCGGAGGGAAGGATGGATCCTGGACCCCTACCCGTTTCGGACAACCCCGCTCGTGCTGTCGGCTGCGGCGTTCCGCATGGAGCGGACGCACTTCGCCAGCAAGTCGGAGCTCTGCGAGGCGCTCGACGCCTCAACAAAGATAGGGCTCGACTTCGTGATCGAGGCGGCCGGGGACTGACCCTGTCCCTGCTGGCCATTGCCTTGCCGCTCATTGCTGGCATTGTGGTCGTCGGCGGTCTGTGGTTTGCTGGAAAAAGAGTACACGCGAGGCAGCGCAAGGATGCCTCTTACTCCCGGCCCGGCGAGGATAGAGCGTCGCGGGCAACCTGAACCCCGATCGGTGCGAAAATCTCTTGAAACCGGCCCTGCCCGATACTACCATTACTCTCACTGACCGGTCGGGGTCTAGGTTCGGAGCTTCAGTCGTGCTGGGAACGCGGAACGAAAGGAGGCAAGATGAAGCGAATCGTGGCAATGCTGCTGGGAGTGCTGCTGGTTTTTCAGGGTGTCGCCTGGGCGGAGTCGAACTCGCAGGAGAGCACGGGGGCCAAGATCGGCTACGGGGTCGGTAGCGTGGTGGGGTCGGCGGTCTACTTCCCCTTCAAGGCGAGCTTCTGCATCCTGGGGGGAATCGGCAGCGGCTTTGCCCTCCTCTTTGCCGGGCCGAACACAGCCGACCGGGTGGTCAGCACTACCTGTCGGGGGACCTGGGCCATCACACCGGACGTGGTCAAGGGAAATGAATCGGTCCACTTTGTCGGTGATGCCCCTGCACCTGCCTCCCAGGCCAGGCAGTAATCGTGCGCGTCGCAGGCAGGTGATGCGCCCACGGTAGGGGGGCGCGGCGGAGGGAGGAGTGATGGCGACGGCAATCGTTCTCGTCACCGCCGATCCGGGCAAGGACCGGAAGGTCGCTCAGGAACTGAAGAAGATCAAAGGGGTAGAGGGGGTGTGCCTCGTGAGTGGCGCGTATGACGTGGTGGCCACGGTCCGAGCGGGAAGCGCGGAGGATATTCTGGGGACTGTCTACGACAAGATCCGAGCGCTGCCAGGCGTCCGTGGCAGCCATACCATGTTCTGCCTCGAAGTCTGAGGCAGCTTTCTCGCTCCCATAGTATTTGCTGAGAGGGCAAATCTCGGGCGAAAACGCCGCTGCGCGTCCGGCAAAAGAAGTGATGGTGGTTCGCTGCCACATTCCAGGGTTCAGCAGTCCGCGTCCCGCTGGCAAAAGACCTTGCATCTGGGCCTTCGTCGTGGCATGCTGCGCCCACGGCCAGAGGCTCCTTCGCATCGGCGCTCTCCGCGGAGTGAACCATGACGACAAATGCATCGGTGCGCCGCTGGGTCAAGGAGGTCGCACGGATGTGCGGCCCGGCCGACGTCGTCTGGTGCGACGGTTCTGAGGCTGAGCGAGAACGATTGCTGGAGGTCGCCGTCCGTGCGGGAGATCTGATCCCGTTAGACCAGCGGAGGCTGCCCGGCTGCTACCTTCACCGGAGCGACCCCAACGACGTCGCCCGCACCGAGCACCTCACCTTTATCTGCTGCCGAGAAAGGGATGATGCCGGCCCCACCAACCACTGGATGGCCCCGGCCGAGGGCTACGACCGCCTGTCCAAGATCTTGAGCGGCTCCATGGAAGGCCGGACGATGTACGTCATCCCCTTCGTGATGGGACCCCCCGACTCCAATTTCAGCAAGGTTGGCATCCAGGTCACCGACAGCGTCTACGTGGTCCTCAACATGCGGATGATGACCCGGATGGGGGCGGTGGCGTGGGAGCACCTCGGCACCTCGGACGCCTTCACCCGGGGCCTGCATTCGAAGGGCGACCTGAACGCCGATCGCCGCTACATCTGCCACTTCCCCGAGGATAACACCATCTGGAGCGTGGGGTCGGGCTACGGCGGCAACGCGCTCCTCTCCAAGAAGTGCATGTCCCTGCGCATCGCCAGCTACATGGGTCGCCACGAGGGCTGGCTCGCCGAGCACATGCTGATCATCGGGGTCGAGAGCCCGGACGGTGAGGTGACATACATCTGCGGCGCGTTCCCCAGCGCCTGCGGCAAGACCAACCTCTCCATGCTGGTCCCGCCGACCTCCATGAAGGGTTGGCGCGTGTACACCCTGGGGGACGATATCGCCTGGCTGCGCGTCGGTCCCGACGGTCGCCTATGGGCCGTCAACCCGGAGGCGGGATTCTTCGGGGTGGTCCCGGGGACGAGCTCCAAGACCAACCCCAACGCCATGGCGGCCATCCAGAGAAATACCCTCTACACCAATGTTGCGCTCAGGCCAGACGGCACCGTGTGGTGGGAGGGCCACGACGATCCGCCGCCACGCACCGCGCTCGACTGGCGCGGCCGTCCATGGACGCCGTCGCACGACGAGCTGGCTGCCCACCCGAACAGCCGATTCACGACGCCAGCGCGTCAGTGTCCCTCCCTCTCGCCCGAGTGGGAGAACCCCACGGGGGTCCCGATCAGTGCCATCCTCTTCGGCTCGCGGCGCCAAAAGCTCTTGCCCCTCGTCTACCAGGCCTCGAGCTGGCAGCACGGCACCTTCCTGGGGGCCACGTTAGCGTCCGAGACTACCGCTGCGATCACCGGCGCCGTGGGCGTCGTCCGCCGGGATCCCATGGCCATGCTTGCCTTCTGCGGGTACAACATGGCCGATTACTGGGCCCATTGGCTCTCGATGGAAAAGCGGGCTTCACATCTCCCGAAGGTCTTCCGGGTCAACTGGTTCCGGAGGGATGAGAAGGGCAGGTTCCTCTGGCCCGGCTTTGGCGAGAACCTGCGGGTCCTCAAGTGGGTGATCGAGCGCTGTCGAGGCGACGGCGAGGCGGAGGAGACACCCATCGGATACGTGCCCACGCCGTCCGCCATCGGCGGAAAGGAGCTCGATGTCTCCAAGCATGTCCTGGAGGAGCTGCTCAGGGTCGACCGCGAAGGGTGGCTGACGAACCTCCGCAACCAGGCCGAGTTCTTTGCGAAATTCGAGGACCGCCTGCCCGCCGGCATCCGTGAGGAGCACGAAGCCCTCGCCCGCCGCCTCAAGATGAAGTGAGACCGGACCGTTGGGAAGGAATAGAGACGGGGGTCTTCAGATGGGGGATGGGGGAACAGGCGGCGAGGCCCGTTGGCGGGAGCGCCTGCAGCGGTGGCTTGATCAGCTTGATGCATTTCTTGGTCGTGTCTACGGCGAGGCCGATATCGCCACAGGATGTTGACCGCCGTAATCCTCGGGACGGTCGGTCCCGAACCGACGTGTGCACTGGTGGCGGCGAACCGAGCCGAGTGGTCCCTGCCTGCATGCGGTCTGTGCGTAACCCGGCCCCTGATGCGTCCAAGGATGCGATTTAGTAACGTCTGGATTATTTTGCTGCTGGTCGGGGGGGCCTATGGGGCGCTCGTACTCACCCTGTTCTTCTTTCAATCTCACCTCCTGTACTTGCCGAATGTACCCTCCCGCGACGTGGTCGTGACGCCGGCCGCGGCGGGGCTTGCCTACGAGGCGGTGACGATCATCACCGAGGACGGCGTGACCCTGGACGGCTGGTTCGTTCCCGTGAGCCAGGCGCGGGGCCTATTGCTATTTTTCCACGGCAATGCCGGGAACATCTCTCACCGCCTGGACTCCCTGAAGATCTTCAACGAGTTAGGTCTCGCCACGCTGATCTTTGATTACCGCGGCTACGGACGGAGCGAGGGTGAGCCCTCGGAGGAGGGGACCTATCGAGACGCCGAGGCGGCCTGGCGCTTTGTGACCGAAGGACGGCACATTCCACCCCGCGAGGTCGTGCTGTTTGGTCGTTCGCTCGGGGCCGCCATCGCGGCGCATTTGGCGACCAGGCACACCCCGGGGGCGCTGATCATCGAGTCTGCCTTTACGTCCGTTCCCGACCTGGCGGCGGAGTTGTATCCCTTCCTGCCGGCGCGATGGTTGGCCCGGTTCCGCTACAGCACCCAGGCCGATCTTGTCTCCGTGTTGTGCCCTCTCCTCATTGTGCACAGCCGGGACGACGAGATTATCCCCTTCACGCATGGTCAACGATTGTTCGCGGTCGCCAACGAGCCGAAGCGGCTCTTAGAGCTCCGCGGCGGCCATAACGATGGGTTTCTCGTGAGCCGGCACACCTATGCGGACGGCTTGCATACCTTTCTGCGGGCGCATCTCCGCCCACGCAACCCGTAGCGAGAATCGGCCCCCGTTGGGCCCGAGGGCAGTGCGATGATCCCGTCTCTGGTCTACAAGAACATCCACCTCATCGGTGTCTTTATGATCCTGATGGCGTTGGGAGGCCTCCTCCTTCACTCTATTACCGGAGGCACGCAGGAGCACTCATGGAGACGGCCGGTCGCCATCACTCACGGGGTCGGATTATTGCTGGTGCTGCTCGGCGGGTTCGGCATGCTCGCTCGTATCGGCATCTACTGGCCGTGGCCGGGGTGGGT
This sequence comes from Candidatus Methylomirabilota bacterium, assembly GCA_023249165.1. Classification (GTDB taxonomy): domain Bacteria; phylum Methylomirabilota; class Methylomirabilia; order Methylomirabilales; family CSP1-5; genus CSP1-5. Next base: position 9,744 of record JAHFDE010000002.1, read on the forward strand.
GACGGGAAAGGTCATTATCTGGCTGCTCTTCGGCGGTCTTGTCGGCGTGATCTTTCGCAGGCCCGTCCTGGCGCGTTCTCTCTGGTGGGTTGCCATTGCCCTTGCGGGCCTTGCCGCGTACCTGGCCGGCCACAAGCCCTTCTGATCCTCCACGTCATTGTACACCGCTCCTCCCCCTCCTCCCGGAGCATTGGACAGTCCCCCCACGTCTGGTGGTCGTTCTGCCCACATAGAGACCTGGCCCTGGATTTGCATCGAAAGGCTGGTCGTTTCCTCCCTCATGCGGCGAGCATCGTCGCAGCCAAGATGTCAGGGCAGGGGCTGGTGCAGCTTGGCGAAATCAGATGGGCCGAAAAACAATCGGACGTTCTTTAATTCGCGCTTCGTGTGGACGGAGAAGCGGAGAGCCAACAGATTGGCCTTTATCCTGTTCTGGTCCATCGTGATGTATTACTTCTTTAAGGTGTATGTCGTGAGCGTCGGGGTTGTGACTGACATTAGCATGCACCCGACATTGCCAGAGGGGGCATATTATATGGTGAACAGGTACATCTACCGCTTTGCCCACCCTGAACGGGGCGACATTGTGGTGTTCCGAAGGGATCGATACACCTCGGAGGAGTACGTGAAGCGTGTGATCGCTCTTCCGGGCGAGACATTCGCCATACAGGGCGGCGAGGTCTACGTGAACGGCCGTCGGCTGGACGAACCGTACGCCGCCGGGCGAAGCCATCCCGATAGCGCTCCGCAACCCATCGGGAAGGATGCCTACGTCGTCCTCGGCGACAACCGCCTGGTGAGCGAAGACAGCCGCGAGTTCGGGGCTGTTCCCTTCACAAATATCATGGGAAAGATTAAGCCCGACGAGTTCTTTCCATTTCGGTAGGCGGTACGGGGGAGCCGCGGCCCAGCCTCACAACTGGCCGGGCTGGGGGCGCGAGAAGGGCACCGCCTTCTTCACGTGATACAGACGACTCAGTATGGCCCAACATTTGCAGACCCTGCCTTCCTGGCAAGGAGAGAAGGGAAGGCGTGGGTCGCAGAAAGACCTGTAAGTTGGGGGGGGGTGGAGAATGGCACGGACATCGTCGGGACACGTTTCGGGGCGAAAAGAGAGAGCGTTTTTTGACTGGCGGTACATGAGGGTCAAGTACGAGAGGCGACGAGAATACAGGCTCGCCTTTATCCTCCTCTGGTCGATCCTGCTGGGCTATCTCTTTAAGACATTTGTCGTGACGGTCGGGGTGGTGAATGACACGAGCATGCATCCGGCGTTGGGCGAGGGGGGGTATTATTTGGTCAACAAATACATCTATCACTTTGTCCGTCCTCAGCGGGGGGAGATCGTCGTCTTCCGAAGCGGCCAATATGACAAGGAGGAGCAGGTCAAGCGCATCATCGGGCTGCCGGGTGAGACGCTGCAGGTCACGTCAGGGGAGGTCTACATCAACGGCCGCCGCCTGGACGAACCGTATGCCGTGGGGGCCACCCACCCCGATTTCGGGCCGACCACCGTTGGGGAACACTCCTACTTCGTCCTCGGGGACACCCGATGGGTGCGGGAGGACAGCCGCGATTTTGGCGCTGTCCAAGTGAAGAATATCGTGGGCAAGGTGAAACCGGGCGAGTTTTTCCCATTGCGCTAAACGGTCCCTGACACCCCGCCGAAAGGGAATCTCTCTGACTTGGACAGCCCGTCGTTGTCCCTGCACTTCACGCGTCTTGGCATCTCCCTTGCACTGAAGGTCCGAAAACCAGCGCGTAAAACTCTGAAATGAGGTTGCATCCCACCACAGCGTGCGACAGGACCCTGTCGGCCTGTGGTGGGCTCATGGACACGCTATGATCACTCGGTGTCCCAGGGCCATATCGTGCGGTACCCGTGGATGAGTCGATGAATGCGCGGGATCTCCAAGAATTTCTTGTGAAGGTAGTGGAGCGGACCCGGGCGCTCGACATCCGCCACTACGAGTGGCGGGAGCGGAGCTCCATTGAAGGAGAACTTCTCCCCGCCGTTACGGAAGCCCTCTCGGGGGCGATCAATATATTCAACCAGATGCTGACGCACTACGGAGACGGTCGGGAAGATGGGGTCCCGAGCGCAGGATCGCGCACTCCCCATGCGGGCCCCAGTGACGGGGGTGACCGCGTGACTCACGTGGAGCTAGGCGTCCAGCGTATCACCGACCTCGCCTTTATGGCCCGGTGGGAGCTGTACCGCGAGCGCGAGGGACTGGGAAAGATCCCTCCCGGCCGTGCGGCGTGGGCCATTGTCTCCGAATGCGGGCGTGCGTGCAGGCGGTTGATCACGTCAGCGATTGCGATCGAAGACGCCATGTGCGCATACGAAGGGTTGGAAAATACCCTGCGCCATCTCTACCAAACAGAACTCAGCCGATCGCTCCAAGTCCGGCGCGCGTATGCGATGTTTCGACACACCATAGTGGGCGACGGCCCCTCGCCCGAAGAGAGTGTGCGTGAGCGACTTCGCAGGGCCGCCTTCGGCATTGCACGACTCGTCGGCAACGACGTGTACGGTGATTTGCGTGCCTCCGACCGCATGCGCATAGAGGCCGTCCAGCGCCAACTCACCGAGTGGCTGGAGGCGAATCGACATTGCGATCCCCTTGTGGGTCGCAGGCTTTGGCAGGAGATCGAGAACATCTCCGAGCTCTTGCTCGAGGTGAACAAGCGCGCCGAGCTCCGAGAGCACGATCAGGCCGTCGTTGCCGAGGCGCATGCGAAACTCTTCGGCGCCGCCAGCGCGCCGGACCTTGTGCCACAGGATCTCCTGCTCCAACTGCAGTCTCTGTTCGGCAGGGACGGGGAACTCGACAGGCTGATCACTGACCCCGGGTCGCATTCGGCTGCGGACTGGAGACGGCCCCTCGAAGAGGTTCTCGAAGGGCTGAACCGCACCAAGCGAGAGATGGAGGGGTTGCAAGGGAGCCTCGGCCCGTCTCTGTCTTCGTTCTAGTGCCTTCCAACATTTCTCACCCAGGTCACACACCCCTCACCTTCGAGACCTTCCTGCCCGAAAGACGGTATCCGGGAGAGGGTACTTTTCGCTTGACAGTGTTCTCCCCCGTTGGCTAGAAGGGGAGCACTCGTATCTGCGGTCAATCTGGCGCGTGCGCCCCACGGCCGTGCTCACGAGAGGAGCATTCCCCCATGAGCCGTCCACCACTCCGCTTGTATGATGGATTCGATCACACGTCTCCTGAATTACAGCATGGGGTGGCAAGGACGAGCTGGTGAGAGGATGGCGTATTATTTAGTGCGGGCGAAACCGAGGCAAGAGCGGCTCAGAGAGCTGGAGAAGCTGCTGATGGAGCGGGCCTTTGAGGGGCTGCGGCCCTTCGGGCAAGCGCTGAGCGCGGGTCTCGCTGGCGCGCGGGTAGGTGCCGAGGGGCTCGCCCTCTGGGAGGAGGAGGACTACTGTTCACCACCGCTCGCCATGGAGCGGGCCGCGGTGCTCGACAGCTATTTTGACAATATCCAGGTCGAGGCGGTCATGCCGGGAGAGGGATGGAGACGCATTCAGGAGATGCCGCGGCTTTTCCCGACCGTACCTGTGCAGAGCACTGAGGGCTGAGGGCTGAGGACGGTTCGACGGAGCTCAGACTTCGGCTGAGCTCAGTCGAATGCCCCGCCCCGAGCCTGTCGAGGGGCTGGGCACTGGCCAGCGCTTCGGGGGTCCTTATCGGAGCTGGATATTCCCGGTGGCGGGATCATAGGCGTACAGACTAATGTCGATTCTTTGGTTCTGGACGAGGGCCAGTTCGGTCAAGCTTGCCGGGAAGCGGCCATTTTCGACGTAATACTGCTGGATCGCTGTTTCAAGGGCCTTCATGTCTGCCTGAGCCCGCACCCTTTCAACGCGCCCCTTCGCATCGATGACTTCTTTCCCGTATTGCTGAACGGGATTTTGGCCTTCACCACATCCGAGAGCTAAGAACAGGAGCACCAGAGCAACTGAGGCCGTCGCGACGTGATTTCTGTGCATGCTCCCCCTCCAACGTGATGATCCGCCGAGGTGCAAGGGGCGTGCCGGGAGGAAGCGATGCCCAAAGCCATCTGGAATGGAGCCCTCCTGGCCGAGAGTGATCGCTGCGAGCTGGTGGAAGGCAACACCTACTTTCCACCGGAGTCGATCAACCGGAAGTACTTTCAGGAGAGCAACACGCACACCACGTGCTCGTGGAAAGGCGTGGCGAGTTACTACGACGTCATGGTGGAGGGTCGGGTCAACAAGGATGCCGCGTGGTATTACCCCACTGCCACGGACGCTGCCAAGCACATCGCAGGCTACGTCGCCTTCTGGCGGGGCGTGAAGGTCGAGCCCTGAGGGCGCAGGGCCTGCTCATGAAGTTCCCTTTGACTGGATGTACATAGTCTGCAATAATCCGGCGCCATTTACGTCTGAGACGATGAAGGGGGCCGTGGGATGCCTATGCGAGACGGCGCGAAGCGATGGGGCATGGGTGCAGCGTTGGCCGCGGGGGTGTTGGGTCTGGCCCTCTGCCTTGTCCCCGGATGGGGGCTCGGGGCCCAGGAAGTGGTCGTCGTGGACTTCAGCCGGGAAAAGGACAAGGTGCCCCAGGGTTGGGAGCTGTCCGAGCATGAGGGGAAGGCGGATCTGGGCCTCGTCAGTGACGCCGTCGGCCAGGTGCTCCGGCTCCGGAGTGAATCCTCCTCTTTTGGGATTCAGAAAGCGGTTGAAATCGACCTCAGGCAGACCCCCATTCTCGCGTGGCAGTGGAAGGTTGCTGAGCTGCCGAAGGGGGGGAATTTCTTCCAAAGGTCCACCGACGACCAGGCTGCCCAGCTTGTCCTTGCCTTCTCCTGGCGACGGTTCATTACCTATATCTGGGACAGCACCGCCCCGGCAGGGACCATGGCCGACGCCCCCTCCCCACCGCTTCGAAGCGTCAAAGCGGTGGTGGTCCGATCCGGAGAAGCAAACAAAGGAACGTGGATCACCGAGACGCGGAACGTGCGCGAGGACTACAAGCGGCTCTTTGGCGATAATGCCGAGAAGGTGGTGGGGATCCGGATCCAGATCAATAGTCAGTACACCAAATCGCAGGCGGAGTCCTTCTGGAGATCTGTGACCTTCAAGGCCGCCCCATGAAACGTCCTCCCCCCATCATTCACCCCTTGAACCCCTGTCCGTAGCACGCCTGCCTTCCGACTCTCACCCCCCTCCAATGAAAGCCCTCCGGGTGCGGGACTCTCTGGCTGTCCGATGGAGAAATGGGGACTGAGGCCCCGGCATGTAATTTGCAATCCCATGACATTGACTCTATCTCTTCTTGTCACAGCAGATTGCCCGGGGAGCCATGAGGCAACGTGTTCGCGGCGTATCACGAAACGTAGGCTGGTCCACCGGATTCGTAATGATCCTGGGCCTCTGTCTCATTTCCGGACGGGCGCCCGAGCCCTCAAAGCTGCTCGTTGTCGATTTCAGCATGGAGAGCGAAAAAGAGGGCGTCCCCCCGGGATGGAAGCTCTCGACAAAGGAGGGGACAGCAGACCTGGCCGTCGTCAAGGACGGCGGCCGCCGCGCCCTCCGGCTTCGGAGCCATTCCGCCTCCTTCGGCATTCAGAAAGAGGTCGACATCGACGTGAGACGGACCCCCCTCGTTGTGTGGGAGTGGAAGGTCACCGAGCTGCCGGGGCGGGGTGATCTGCGCCAGCGCAGCACGGACGATCAGGCCGCTCAGCTCTTCGTGATGTTTTCCCCCGATTTTTTGCGGACCGACGTCATCGCCTATGTCTGGGACAGCACGGCGCCAGCCGGAACCGTAGCACAGTCCCCCTCTCTGCCGCTGTACCCCTCGCTGCGCATCAAGGCGGTGGTGGTCCGGTCCGGGAAACGGGAGCAGGGAAAGTGGATAACCGAGACGAGAAATGTCGTCGAGGACTACAAGAATCTCTTTGGCGGTGACCCCGACAAGGTCACCGGAATCCGATTTCAGATCAATAGCCAACACACCAAGTCGTCGGCCGAGTCCTACTGGCGGCTGGTGACCTTTCAGGCGACCCCATAAGCCGCGCCCTGCCCTTTGCCCCCCCTTCAGTCCCTGACTCCCGCAAGATCGCCCAAACTGGTACGACCCTTGCTAGAGACGTGGTCAGGCGAAGAGAAGGTCGCGCGGAGCCGACTGGGAGAGCTATGCACAACCTTGGAATCTATTGCGGATTGGGTCGGTCCATCCTATCTTCGGTGTTCTTTCTCGTCCTCTCGGCTGCCCTCCTTTCAGCATGCGCCGGGAAAACAGCGCCCCCGGCCACGCAGGAAAGCGCCGCCAACCAGCGTGTCGCCTCTCGAGAACTGGAGGAAAGGATCGTGGAACTCCAATTACATCTTCTGGAACAGGAAGCGCACATGAAAGAGCTGCAGAGGAAGCTCGATGAGGCCATCGCGGAGGTGGTCCGGGCCAAGGCGAAACTGCATAGCGTCGAAAGCAAGGCAGAGACCGCCTCCACCATGGCGGAGGCCGAGATTGCCCTGAAGGCCCTGGAGGCAAGAATGACCGGAAAGGAAAAAGGTTCAGAAGCCGTCCAGGCCGAGCAGCTCTTGAAGACCAGTGCCCGGGAATTCGAGAAGCAAAATTACGGCGGTGCCCTGTACCTCGTCAATCAGGCCAAGGGTTTTATTAAGGCGGGCGAGGCACGGCTGAAGAGCCAAGAGCATGTCCGGGCGGGCGAGGTCTTCTTCGCCGCACCGCTCGCCCTTCGGGTGCTCAGGACTGGAAATGTCAGGGAGGGGCCCGGCCTCAATTTCAAGGTCCTGTTCACGCTCGAGAAGGGCACCCCGTTGGTCGGGCATTCGCGCAGGGGTCAATGGGTACGGATCGAAGACCAGAAGGGCCAGGCTGGCTGGATCTCTTACACCCTGGTCGAAGGGTGGTAGGCCGGGTCAATGCTTCACCGGTTCCTTGGGTCTCCCACGGCCCTTGATGCCTTTTCCCGGGCTGCCGCCGGCACGAATCACCCGGTCGCGGCCGTCCCGCTTGGCCTGGTACAGGGCAGCATCGGCGCTGGCGATAATCTTCTCCGGGGTATCGCCGTGCTCAGGAAACCCGGCAACGCCAATGCTTACGGTGACCCCCTGCCCTGCGTTCCCGTCACCGGAGGTTCCTTTCGCCACTTGAGCTCGAATCCGTTCAGCGGCGTCCACGGCCCCATCGGGCTCGGTTTCTGGAAGCATGATCAAGAACTCCTCGCCGCCGTAGCGCGCCGCATACTCAACGGTGCGGATTGATTTCGTAAAGACCGACGCGAGTTTGCTCAGCAGGGCGTCTCCTGCGAGATGACCGAAGCTGTCGTTGTATCTTTTGAAGTGATCAATATCAATCATCAACACCGAAAAGGGGCGCCGGTGCCTCTGGGCTCGAGCCGTCTCGTTGGCGAGGGTCTGCATCAGATGGCTCCGATTGTACAGCCCGGTCAGCCCATCGGTGACAGAAAGCCTTTCCAGCTCCCGGTTTTTCTCGCTCAAGGTCTTGTTGATGGCGTCCAGCTCTTCTCGTCCCTGACGGAGGCGCGCCACCATATAGTTGAAGACCTCGGTCAGGTACCCCAGCTCGCCGCGGCTTGCGACGGGGAGATCCACCTCTAGGTCCCCGGCGGCCACCTTGGCCGCGCCCTCGGTCAGTCGATTCAGGGACCGGACGATTGTCAGGCCCAGGAGATATGCGGTCAGGCCGATGCCCAACAGCAGCCCCGCGACCATCAGGAAGGTCAGATTCCGGAGCTGGATGATCGATGCGTAGACTTCACTCCTCTCTACCTCAGCCACCACCGCCCAATTCAACTGGGGCAATCGCTTGAGGGTCCCCACCATATCTTTGCCCCGGTGATCCCTGTACTCGAGCAAGACCGATTCCATTTCGAGCAAAGCCTGCGGGACCTGATACGTCGGGGTTGCGGTATCGAACGGCGGAGAAAGAGGTCGGGAGCTGAGAACCAGGGTGCCGTCCGCTGCCATTAGGTATGCCTGCCCGGTCTCTCCCAGGGAGAAGCCCCTGAAGGTCTCATCGATCGTGCGGAAGTTGAGTCGTGCGGCCATAGCCCCCAACAAGTGTCCATTGGCAGCTCTGATCGGCACGGCGATCGTCATGGTCGTCTTTCCCCGGACTCCGTCCCAGACGGTATCACCCAGGATCGCCTTGTCTTTATTGGCCATCTTCACCCAGTCGGGTGGCAGGTTTACCGGGCCGGCCTGCCCGGCGCTCGTCGCCACCACGCGAGCACCCGCGTCGATAACCACGAGCGCTTCATAATGGACAAATTTCTCTCGGACCGAGGTCAGGTAGTCCTTCAGGCGACGGGGCGCCAAGCCTTCGCTGACCGGCGCCCCCTGGACCCGCAGCATCTTCTCCAGATTCTCCGAAACCTCGTAGGAGCTGGCAAAGACCCGCAGCTCGTAAAGACGCTCCTTGAGCCAGATGTCAATTTCTCGGGCGGCGTGGGAGGTGATATTTCGCAGCTCCCCACTGGTCTTTTCCGCGAGGAGTTCCCTGTTGTGGTTGTACGAGAGCCAGCCCATGGTGAGGGATGGGATGAGCGTAGCGAGCAAGGCAAAGGCCAGTATCCTGCTCTTGATACTGTGCAGGTGAAACGACCGAAGGGAACGCGGAATATGCTGCTTCCAGGAGCCCAAAGGGGGCCCTCCTTCCCACGCGCAGCCGGTTGCAAAAACTGCACCAGAATCGGAATGGGGCCTCGCAGGTTCTCATCCGCCGGGCCTCGCGGGCGGAGCGGGTGCGAAGACCCCCTTTCTCGTGTGGGAGTGGAAGGTCACCGACCTTCTCTGTCTACCGCTGTATCCCTCGCTGCGGGTCAAGGTGGTGGTGGTCCGGTCCGGGAAGCGGGAGCAGGGAAAGTGGATAACCGAGACGAGAAATGTGGTCGGTCGCGAGGATTCGGGTTTCCGCCGGTGGGCTACGCGGCACTTTGCCGGACAAAGTGCAACCGGAGCTCAGTGACCATCTGCTGGAGGGCATCGCGCTCTGGCGGCGGTGCCAAGGGGCTGAGGTGTTCGATCAGGGCCGCCACGCAGTTGATGGCCAGCCGCGCTTGGGGCAAGTCTCTTGCGACGAGACGAGTGGCCGGATGGGGGATCAGCCCCATATCTATCAAAGCCCGCATCTGCAGCTCTGCGACGAAGAGGCGGACCAGGTCCGGGAGGGCAAGGTCTTCGGGGGGCGAGGCTTCAGCCTCCGGGGACTGAGGATCCGGCCTCGTCTCTGAGTCCGCCTCGTCTGTGTGGGCGGTCTCTCGAGGGCCCTCAGCACCCACCCGCCGCCGGTCCGTGACGCGAAAGCTCGGTTCCTTCTCTTCGCCTGGGGCCTTGTCCGGCACTGTGCCTCACCTCCGGTTGAAGGAGCCGCCAGCAGACCGAAACTGGATCTTAACGCTAAGCGAACCACAGACCGTTTGTCAACAGCTCAGCTAGCAACGGAGCTTTCGGTCGGGGCAGAATCAGCGATTGTCAAGGGGGTGTCGCATATGCGATAGTATATGCATGTATGCCATCCGCTTTGTTGTGGATGTCATAAAGGACCTGAAAAAGCTTTCGGCGTACCACCGCAATCTTGTCATTGAAGCCGTCGAAACACAGCTTGTGCACGAACCGACCTCGTTGACAAGGAACAGAAAGCTTCTCGTCAACCTGATACCGCCCTGGGATGCGGTGCCGCCCATTTGGGAACTTCGCGTCGGAGAGTACCGGGTCTTTTACGACGTGTCGGAGGAAGAAAAGACAGTGTATGTCCGGGCGATCCGGAGAAAGCCTTCAGGGAAGAGGACGGGGGAGATCCTATGAAAACGGTTACAGTTAGAGATTTGCAGAGGAAGATTAAAGAATGCATCGATGAGGCGCAGCGAGACCGGGTGATTATTACCCGGCGGGGAAAGCCTGTAGCCGTCCTTGTTGGTGTCGAGGGGGACGACTGGGAGACCGTCATCCTCGAGACCGACCCCAAGTTTTGGAAGTTGATCCAAGAACGGCGGAAACAGCCTACAATTTCACTGAGCCAACTGAAAGCCAGGTTGGGGCGTAGGCGGTCCTGATGGAACCCGTGGGTTACTCCCCGATGATCTTGATCAGGACCCGCTTCCGCCGCCGGCCATCGAACTCACCGTAGAAGACCTGCTCCCAGGGCCCAAAGTCTAGCTTCCCGTCGGTCACCGCCGCCACCACCTCGCGGCCCATGATCTGCCGTTTGAGGTGGGCATCGCCATTGTCCTCGCCGGTCCGGTTGTGACGGTACTGGGCCACCGGCTCGTGAGGGGCGAGTCGCTCGAGAAAGTCGTCGTAGTCCTGGATGAGGCCTGATTCATCATCATTGATGTAGACGCTCGCGGTGATGTGCATGGCGTTCACCAGGCAGAATCCCTCGCGGATGCCGCTCTTTTTCACGGCGGCGGCTACCTGGGGAGTGATGTTGATATACGCCCGTCGGGTCTTGGTCTCGAACCAGAGCTCTTCCCGGTAGGACTTCATGGCGCTCCCTCCGCGTAAAGAGCAGTCAGCAGCCAGCCGACTGCCGCTCGCAAGCAGCACTCGGCAAGAATTGGGAGTGACCCAGCGAATCCGAGGTTCTTTGCTGGCACCCGATAGCTTATTACTGACACTCCTTCCGGATTGCTGACTGCTGATTGCTGACGGCTGACCGCTATTCTCTGGATTAGGCCGTCTGCACCGCTTGAGCGATCAGATCTCCCATCTGTCGGGTCCCGACGACCTGAGTCCCCGGTTGCTTGACGTCGGCGGTCCGATACCCCTGGGCCAGCACCCGCTCGACCGCCGTCTCGATGGCGGTCGCTGCTTCCTCCTGCTTCAAGGAGTAACGCATGAGCAGGGCCACGGAGAGGATCGTTCCGATAGGGTTGGCCTGTCCTGTTCCGACGATGTCGGGTGCGGTCCCGTGGATCGGTTCGTACAGGCCCCCTCTCGCTCCCAGGCTGGCGGACGGGAGGAGCCCGATCGAGCCGGCGATGACCGCTGCCTCGTCCGACAGGATGTCGCCGAACATGTTCTCGGTGACGATCACGTCGAACTGGCGCGGGTTTCGGATGATCTGCATCGCGCAGTTATCCACCAAGATGTGCTCGAGGGTGACGCCGGGGAAATCCTGTGCCACCCGCACGACCACGCGCCGCCAGAGCTGCGAGCTCATCAGCACATTTGCCTTGTCCACCGAGGTAACCTTTTTCCGGCGTTTGGATGCCGCCTGAAAGGCGAGGCGCGCGATGCGGACGATCTCGGACGTCGTGTAGATGAGGGTATCCATCCCCGTCTCTTCCTCCCCGCGTCGCTCGATCCCTCGAGGGGTTCCGTAATAGAGGCCACCGGTGAGTTCCCGAAAGATCATGAAATCGGCCCCGTCGATCACGTCCCGCTTGAGGGGAGAGACGTCCAGCAGGGGAGGAAAGACCCGCACCGGGCGCAGGTTGGCATACAGCTCGAGGCCCTGCCGGAGTCGCAGGAGCCCTCGCTCTGGCCGCCGATCACCGGGGAGGGTATCCCACTTGGGCCCTCCCACCGCCCCGAGCAAAATGGCGTCCGCCTCCCGACACCGGCGAAGGGTCTCTTCGGGCAGCGGATCGCCGGTCGCATCGATAGCCACCCCGCCGAGAAGCGCCTCCGTGAATTCCAGCGCGATGCCGTACCTTCGGGCGGCGGCCTTGAGAACTTTCAGGCCCTCCTCGACCACTTCGGGGCCGATGCCATCCCCCCGCAGGACGACGATGGTCGCCATCCCTCCCCCTCCGCCGGTGATAATCCCGGGCGTTGCGCAACGCGTTCGTACGTCGGGTGACCGAAAGCCGTACGCCGCGCACTCCCGCCTGCCTGCCGTGTCCCGCAGCTACCATAGGTTGGCTGCAGGAGTCAAGGGAAACACCCTTTCCCCCTTGCCCTGCCCCTTTCCATCTGATATCTTAATAGCCTCTCGCCGTTCCGGAGATGAAGGTTACTTCTGCGGAGTTTGCAGGCAGCGCGACGGGTCCGAGCGGCTTTCCGGGTGACCGGCGGCCGGAGATTGCCTTTGTCGGTCGCTCGAACGTCGGGAAGTCCTCGCTGCTCAATCGGCTTTTGGGCCGGCGAGGGTTGGCCCGGGTCTCACGGACTCCGGGGCGGACGCAGACGATCAACTTTTACCGGGTCAACGACGCGTTCTATTTCGTTGATCTCCCCGGGTATGGGTACGCCAAGGTCTCGGAGCGAATCCGGCGTGCCTGGAGACCCATGGTCGAGGGATACCTCCGGGGCCGAGAGCTCCTTCGGGCCGTGGTCGTCATCGTGGATGCCCGCCATCCCCCCACCCCTCTCGATCAGGAGATGGGGGCGTGGCTTCAGGCAGCCCGGATTCCGCAACTGGTCGTCTTGACGAAGGTAGACAAGATAGACCGGGGCGCCTGGCGTCGGAGTCGCGAGATCACGGCGGCGGCCCTGGGGATCCACAGCCCGAAAGAGGTCTTTGTCTTTTCCGCGGTGACCGGAGAAGGGGAAGAAGAGCTGTGGCAGCGCCTGGCACAGTATCTGCACCACGAGGATTCTTGACGTCGAGGGAGCCGAGATCAACAGAGGATTGATGAACAGGAATCGGCGGGCCATCGTGATGGCGGCGTTGGTCTTCATCCTGGGGCAGGGATGTTCGTCCCCTGCCCGGTCTCCGTCCCCCGTCGCCTTCCCGCCACCCAAGCCCAGGCCAGAACCATCGGTCGAGGCACCGCCCCCGGGGTCCGCCAGGAACCTGACGGAGGAGAGCGCCGGCTACTACTACTTCCTGCTGGGGAGTCTGGCGGAGGACCGGGGGGATCTGAGCACCGCCCTCCGGCATTACGAGGAGGCCTTGGCCTTCGATCCGAGCTCGGTGGCAATCCGGATGAGCATTGCGGAGCTGTACATGCGGCGCGGGATGGTTCAGGAGGCGATCCGCCTCGCCGAAGCGATCGTCGCCAGCCACCCGGAGAATGTGGAAGGCCTTCTGTTGCTGGCCACGGCCTACGAGAGCATCCGAAACGCCCGGATGGCCGAGCGATTCTATCGCGAGGCGCTCGGTCTTCAGCCGGATCGGGCGGATGTGTACCTGCGGCTGGGGAATCTCTTCGCGAGGACGACGAAGTACGCGGAGGCCATAGAGGCGTATCGCACAGCGATCACCCTCGACCCGACCCTGTACCAGGCCAGGTACAACCTGGCCCGGGCCCTGCTGGAGACCAAGCAGGTCGATGAGGCCATCGTACAGCTGGAAGAGGTGCTGAGACTCAGGCCGGGCCTGGACCAGGCCAGCCTCCTTCTTGGCCTGACGTACGAGCGGCTGAAGCGATGGGAGTCGGCGCGCGCCGTCTACCGGAGCGCCTTGCAGGAGGACCCCGGCGACCGACAATTCCTCGAGCGCCTCGCCGAGACGTATCTGAGGACCGGGGATCTCGCCGGGGCCCTGGCAGAGTTTCAACGGCTTGCTGCCAACTACCCCGAGGATCTCGCCCTCCGAAATCGGATCGGCCTGGTATTGATTGAAATGCGAAGGTACGAGGAGGCCCAGAAGGTCCTCGAGGAGGTGCTCAAGCTCGACCGGGACAACCAGGAGGCGCGCTTCTACCTGGCGATCTGTTTCGAGGGACAGCAGCAGTATGAGCAGGCCCTCGCCGAGCTCACGAAGATCCCCCCCGGGGGGGAGCAGTACGGTGATGTCTTGATCCACAAAGGATTTGTCTTCGGGCACCTCGATCGGTTGGATGAAGCCCTCGCTGCCTTTCAGGAGGCGGCGCGGCTCAAGCCGCAGGACGGGAACACCCACTATCTCGTCGGCGTGACGCATCTTCGTCGCAAGGAGTACGCCCAGGCGGCCAAGGCGATAGAGGAGGCGGTGCTGCTGAACCCGAATAGCGCCAACTACTATTACCAGCTCGGGGCAGCCTATGAGCGGAACCGCCAGCTCGATAGGGCGGAACAGGCCTTCCGCCGGACCTTGAAAATGGACCCCAAGCATGCCGATGCGTACAACTATCTCGGGTATATGTTCGCCGAGGAGGGGATCCATCTGGAGGAGTCGGTGACCTTGATCAAGAAGGCCCTCGAACTCGAACCGAATAACGGAGCCTTCGTCGATAGCCTGGGGTGGGCGTACTACAAGCTCGGGCGACTCGACGAAGCCCTGCGCGAGCTCGAGCGGGCGGTCACGCTGGTCCAGAAGGATGACGCCACGATCCGGGAGCACCTCGGCGACGTCTTCTTTCACAAGGGAATGATCGCGCAGGCGGTCGACCAGTGGGAGCAGTCGCTGAAGCTCGACGCCACCAATGCAAAGGTGAAGGAGAAGCTCGAGCAGGCCCGCAGCCTGCTGCTGCACGGCAAGCCATGATCCCCGCGAGGCGGGGGTGGATGGGATGCGCACTCTTGGCCGTGAGCTTCCTGGCCGGATGCGCGAGCCTCCCACCCCCCAGAGAGGCCGGTCAGCCGGTCCCCCACGAGACGCGCGACGCGCTGGTCGCCCGACTGCTGGTTCGCCAGGAGCAGATCCAGTCCCTGCGAGGCATCGCGGCGGTCGAGATCGCCGTGAGCGAGGAGACGCGAAGGTTTCGGGAGGCCTTGGCCCTGAAGAACGATGGCCGGTTCCGCCTGGAGACCTTGAATGCCTTCGGGCTGCCGGTCCTGATCGTCGCTTCGGATGGAAATCGCGTGGTGGTCCACGGCGCGTCGGAGCCCGGTGGGTCCCCGGACGGATGTGAGCTGCTCGAGCGTCTCCTCGGGCTTCGCGTCTCTCCCGCCACTCTTGTGCGGCTTCTCGCCGGTCTCCCCCCTCGGCGCGTCGGGCCCTCCGTCTTCGCGTCGTACCTGCCCGGGCGGCGGGTGTATCTCCTCGAAGAGGAAGATGCCGATTCGGTGCAGCGTCTCTACCTGGACCTCTCCGGGACACTCCTGGGCGGGGAAATCTGGGCGGGGCGACGCGGCCTCTCTTTCGATTTCACAGCGGTCCGCGATGTCGACGGGATCGCTGTGCCGATGAGCATTGCGATCACGCAGGCCCGCAGGCCTGTGCGCGTGACGCTGACCTACGAGGCGATAGACGTCAATCCGATCCTCGCCGATCAGTTCTTTCCATCTCCCCCGGCCGGCCCGGCACAGAGCGGGGGCTGCTGAGCCGCTGATGGATCTCACCCTCTGGGCGCCTGCCAAGGTCAATCTCTTTCTGGAGGTGCTGCGGAAGCGGGCCGACGGGTATCACGAGGTCCAGACCCTGCTGCAGCACGTGGATCTCTGCGACGAGATCCGGTTTGCCGAGGGCGCGGGGATCGTCGTGGAGACGGGCGGGCTTGTCTGCCCGGGGGGAGAGGAGAATCTGGCGCACCGGGCCGCGGCTCTGTTCTTCAAGGCCACCGGCACCCACCCCGGCGTCCGCATTGAAATCACGAAGCGCATCCCCCTCGGAGCGGGGCTCGGGGGAGGGTCGAGTGACGCCGCCGCCACGCTGTGGGGACTCAATCGCCTCTTCGGGACCGGCCTCACGTCAAAGGCCCTCCAGGAGTTGGGCGCCCATCTGGGGTCGGATGTCCCCCTGTTTTTCGAAGGCCCTACCGCGTGGGCATCCGGCCGCGGCGAACAGATCCGTCCCCTGCCTACCTTTCCCCGCTCCTGGCTGCTGATCGTCTTTCCCGGTTTCCCGGTTTCGACCGCGTGGGCGTACACCAATTTGGAATTGACAGGCGAGGACAAAAGCATTAGGGTAAGGACGGAGGCGGAGAAGGGGAATTACGAACCTGTCGTCGCTGTGTCCTGGAATCGTCTCGAAGAAGTCGTCTTCCGCCGCTACCCTGTTGTCAAGCAGCTGAAGGTGTCTCTCGAGGCCTGGGGTGCCCGGCCGGCCCTCATGACGGGCAGTGGCTCGGCGGTCTTCGGTCGGACGCATACCCGCGAGGAAGCAGAGGGGTGGGCGGCCCGTCTCAGGGAAGAGGGGTACACAGTGTTTGTCGTCCAGACCCTGTCTCATCCCCCGCTGGCTCCTGGGGGGATCGGCGAGATGGGGCCGGAACGATCCTCCTGCTGAAGAGGGGGAGGGGATGAGCGTGTCGCAGCCATCACAGCTCATCCCCCAATTTTTTCGGCGCGAGGTCCGGGTGATAAGGTCGAGGTGCGGGGTCGGCTAATGGTAGGCCGCCAGACTTTGGATCTGGCTGTCCAGGTTCGAATCCTGGCCCCGCAGCCATGGAGCAGAAGGAGGGCAGCATGACGCGACTACTTCTCTTCTCTGGCAACGCCAACCGGCAGTTGGCACAGGAGATCGCCGAGTATCTGGGTGTCTCCCCCGGTCTGGCCGAGGTGTCTCAGTTCTCTGATGGAGAGGTCTTCGTCCAGATCTCTGAGAATGTGCGGGGCGCCGATGTCTTTGTGATCCAGCCCACCTCCCCTCCCGTGAATCACCACCTGATGGAGCTGCTCATCATGATCGATGCCCTGCGCCGCGCCTCTGCGCACCGCATCACAGCCGTGATTCCCTACTACGGATACGCCAGGCAGGATCGCAAGGTCCAGCCCCGGGTCCCGATCTCGT
Source organism: Candidatus Methylomirabilota bacterium (assembly GCA_023249165.1). Lineage (GTDB taxonomy): Bacteria > Methylomirabilota > Methylomirabilia > Methylomirabilales > CSP1-5 > CSP1-5. The sequence continues at coordinate 26,315 of JAHFDE010000002.1, forward strand.
CCAAGCTGGTGGCCGACCTCATCGCCGTGTCGGGGGCCAATCGGGTCCTCACCATGGATCTCCACGCGGGGCAGATCCAGGGTTTTTTCAACATCCCGGTGGATCACCTCTTTGCGGCCCCGGTGCTTCTCCGCTATTTCCAGGAGCGGGGCTGGCACGGGGTGGTGGTGGCTCCCGATGCCGGTGGCGTGGAGCGGGCGAGGGCCTTTGCGAAACGGATGGGGGCCCCACTGGCCTTTATCGACAAGCGGCGGGAGGGCCCCAATGAGGCCAAGGTGATGCGCATTGTGGGAGAGGTGAAGGATCAGGATGTCATCATCGTGGACGATATCATCGATACGGCGGGAACCATCACGCAGGCCGTGACGGCCCTGCGGGAGGAGGGGGCCCGCCGGATCTTCGCGAGCTGCACCCACCCGGTCCTGTCGGGACCGGCCATTGAGCGCATCGAGAACTCGCCCATCGAAGAGGTGGTGGTGACGAATACGATCCCCCTGGATGAGCGGCGCTCGTCCAAGAAGCTGACCGTCCTCTCGGTAGCCCCCCTGTTGGGCGAGGCCATCGACCGGATCCATCGGGAGACCTCGGTCAGCTCCCTCTTCGT
>JAHFDE010000002.1:27018-29260 GCA_023249165.1 Candidatus Methylomirabilota bacterium
ATGGAATTCGTCGATCTCAAGGTCGAACGACGGACCGGCACGGGAAAGAGCGTCGCGCGCAAGCTCCGTCAGCGGGGCCGGATCCCTGCCATCGTGTACGGGGAGGGAGAGCCGATCCCCGTCGCGGCAGATCCGAAGGGTCTGCTGAAGGCCCTCAGGACGGAAGCGGGCGAGAACGTCATCCTCAACCTCACGATCGTGGATACAGAGGAGGTCACCCGCAAGGCGATGGTGAAGGGGGTGCAGGTCGACCCGGTGACCGGAATCGTGCTTCACGCGGATTTCCTGGCGATCTCTATGGAGCGGCCGATTGAGGTTGAGGTGCCGGTGGAGCTCGTGGGCGTGGCGAGAGGGGTCAAGGAGGAAGGGGGGATCGTCGAGCAGATCCTGCGGGAGCTCAAGGTGAAGTGTCTGCCCCGCGCCATCCCCGACGGGATCCAGCTCGATATCTCTACGCTGAATATAGGAGACGTCGTTCATGTCAAAGACCTGACGATCCCGGGTGGGGTCGAGCTCTTGACCGACAGAGAGCAGGTGGTGGTGACGGTGGCGGCAGCGCCGGTGGAGGAGGTCGCTGTGCCCGCGGCTGTGGAGGTCGCACCCCCCGAGGCTGCCGAAGCCCCACCAAAGGAGGGAGCGGCCAAGGAGACCGCTAAGCCCGGTGCAGCCAAGGAGAGTGCCAGGCCCGGGGCGGCCAAGGAGGCTGCCAAGCCCGGTGCCGCGGCGGAGGCTCCAAGGAAGCCGTCAGCCAAGGCACGGCCCGAGAAGGAGTGAAGGTAGACATTGTGGCTCATCGTCGGCCTGGGAAACCCGGGACCCGAATACGCTCGAAGCCGTCACAACGTGGGCTTTGTGGTCCTGGACGAGCTGGCGCGGCGGTGGAACCGACCGATGACTCGTCGCCATTGGGAGAGTCTGTACGCGGAGGAGACGCGGCGAGATAAAACGATCGCCCTCATCAAGCCCCTCTCCTTCATGAATGAGAGCGGCAGGCCGGTCAAGGCGTGGCTGGAAGGGACGTCGGTCCCTCCAGAGAGGCTCGTGGTGATTCATGACGATCTCGATCTCGCCTTTGGGCGGATCAAGGTCGTGGCCAAGGGAGGACACGGCGGGCACCGCGGGGTCCGTTTCATCCAGGAGGCCATCGAGACGGTGGGCTTCCCCCGGGTGCGCGTAGGCATCGGCCGGCCGGAGGTGGGGGACGAGGTGACATTCGTCCTGAACCCCTTTGATGAGGCCGAGGTTCGTCTCCTCCCCGACCTCATCAGCCGCGCAGCCGACGCCGCCGAGGAGATTGTCGAGCGGGGTGTGGCATCGGCCATGAATCGGTTTAACGTCTGGGGGCGCGCGGAAGCGCGTGGTGAGCGTGTCGAATCCACAGCGGAGGAGGTGGACGGGTGCCAGAGTACGAAGTGATCGTCATCTACGAGGCGGGATTGACGGAGGAGGCGCTCGAGGCCCAGGTGGAGTCGTTTCGGGGATTCCTCGACCGGGAACGGGCTGAGCTGCTCGAGGTCCAGAAGTGGGGGAGACGCCGCCTGGCCTACGAGATCAAGAAAAAGCGGGAGGGGTCCTACGTCCTCTTCCGGGTCAAGAGCAAGCCTACCTTCCCCCAGGCCGTGGACCGGCACCTCAAATTCGCCGAGGTCGTTCTCCGGTATCTTTCGGTCAGGGTCGAGCGGGCCGCACGCGAGAAGGCAGCCACGGGAGCCGCAGCCAGTGGGGCGGAACGGGAGGGATCGTAAGGCATGGCGAACTTCAACAGGGTCATCCTTGTCGGAAATCTGACCCGAGACCCGGAGCTCCGGTACACGCCGAGCGGGGCACCGGTCTGCAGCTTTGATCTGGCCGTCAATCGGAGTTATACCACGCAGGCGGGAGAGCGTCGGGATGAAGTGTGCTACATCACCATCGTCTCCTGGGGGAAGCAAGCCGAGACGTGCAAAGAGTACCTGAAAAAAGGGAGAGCGGCCTTGATCGAGGGGCGCCTGACCCAGCGCTCGTGGGAGACGCCCGAAGGGCAGAAGCGGTCGAAGCACGAAGTGGTGGCGGACCGCGTCCAGTTCCTCGGGGGCCGCAAAGGCCCGGAGGAAGAGGCGACGCCGGCCCCTGCTTCGGGGGAGGAGGAGCCGCCCTTCTAGTGCCGGTCCAACGTGCTGAGCCGAATGTGACCAGCTTGCCTTGCTGCGACGGGTGTGGGCGTGTACGGCAAAGAGGTTGGCGGAAATAGTTGGAACGGTAC
>JAHFDE010000002.1:29360-40475 GCA_023249165.1 Candidatus Methylomirabilota bacterium
GGCGGAAATAGTTGGAACGGTACGTAAGTCCACCATCGGGCCGAACATGGGGAGAGACCAAATGACGGTGGTCAAGCGACGGAAGAGTTATCGTCGGCAGAAGGTCTGCAAGTTCTGCGTGGACAAGGTGGAGCAGGTCGACTACAAGGATGTCCGACGTCTCCGGGGCTTCGTGACGGAGCGCGGGAGGATCCTGCCGCGGCGGATCTCGGGCACCTGCGCCCCCCACCAGCGGCAGCTCACGGTGGCCGTCAAGCGCGCCCGCAACATCGCCCTGCTCCCGTTCGTGGCCGATATCAGCTAGGGGGATACCCATGAAGGTGATCTTGATTCAAGCGGTTCCCCATCTGGGTCAGGCGGGGGATCAGGTGGATGTGGCCAGGGGCTATGCCCGGAATTATCTCATCCCGAGGAACCTCGCCGTGGAGGCGACTGCGTCGCACCTCCGCTCCCTGCAACAGCTCAAGGCCCAGGGGACACAGCAGGAGGAGCGGGTCAGGCAGGAGGCCGACAGCGTCGCGGAAAGGCTCCGAGATCTCATCCTGACCTTCGCCCGGGCGGCGGGGGACCAGGAGCGTCTCTTTGGGTCCGTGACCAGCAGCGATATTGCCGAGGCGCTCGCCGAGCAAGGGATCCGTCTTGACCGCAAGAAGATCGTGTTGGAGGAACCGATCAAGGCCGTGGGGAGGTATGCCGTGCCTGTACGACTCCACCGGGACACCGTGGCCGAGATCCAGGTTCAGGTCGTGAGTGAGTCGGGTCCGGTGGTCTTCTAGTACCGTTCCAACTATTTTCGCCAAGGCGAGGCAGTTCCCCATGCAGTTCCCTGCGTGCTCTTGAGCGAACGGGACAGGCGACTCTTGAAGACACGATTCGTTGGGTTCCTGTTAGGCAGTAGGTAGAACAAGTTGGAACGGCACTGGAAGGGCCGCCAGCGTGGCTCAACGTTCTCCAAAGACCACCTTTGAGAGGGTCCCACCTCAGAACGTCGAGGCGGAGGCTGCCGTTCTCGGGGCGATCCTCCTGGATCGGGATGCACTGGTCAAGGCATTTGAGGTCCTTCGCCCGGAGCATTTCTACCGGGAGGCCCACCAGAGGATCTTCGCCGCCTGCCAGGAGCTTTTCGAGCGGAGCGAGCCGGTCGACCTCATCACCCTCGCCAATGAACTGACGCGCCGTCAGGCCCTTGAGCCGATGGGCGGCAGTCAATATCTCGCCTCGTTGGCCGAGGCGGTTCCGACGGCTGCCAACGTTCTGTATCACGCATCGATTGTGAGGGGAAAGGCCCTCCTCCGTGAGCTGATCGGTACGTGCACGTCGATCATCTCCGCCTGCTACGAAGAGGCGGAGCCGATTGAGACGGTGCTGGACCGGGCAGAAACCGTAGTCTTTGACGTCTCCAAGGATCGGATCCGCCCCTCGTTCCGGCCCATTAAGTCTCTCCTCAAGTCCACCTTCGAGGATATCGAGCGACTGTACAGCCGGAAAGGTCATGTCACCGGAGTCCCGACAGGGTTTACACTCCTCGATGATCTGACCGGGGGTTTCCAGCATTCAGACCTGATCATCATTGCGGGGCGGCCCTCCATGGGGAAGACCAGTTTCGCCCTGAGTATGGCGATGCACGCCGCCATGGAGGAGAGGGTTCCGACCGGAATCTTCAGCCTCGAGATGTCCATGAGTCACGTGGTGCAACGCATGCTCTGTGCCGAGGCGAGGGTCGAGGCCTATCGCCTCCGGACCGGCCGCCTCGGCGATCGAGATTGGCCAAAGCTGACCACCGCCGCAGGGCGACTCTCGGAGGCTCCCATTCATATCGACGATACGCCCAGCATGAATGTCCTGGAGTTGCGAGCCAAGGCCCGCCGGGTCAAGGCCGAGCACGCCACTGGTCTCCTGGTCATCGACTATCTGCAGCTGCTCAAGGCGGGAGGGCGATACGAGAGTCGGCAGCAGGAAATGACCGAGATCTGCCGGTCCCTCAAGTCGTTGGCGAAGGAGCTCGAGATTCCCATTGTGGCCCTGTCGCAGCTTTCTCGGGCTGTCGAAGCCCGAGAAGATAAGAAACCACAGCTGGCTGATCTGCGCGAGTCAGGAGCCATTGAACAGGATGCAGACCTGGTGGCCTTCATCTACCGGCCGGGCTACTACAAGGCTCTCAAGAGTCCCGAGGCTGAGGAGAATTACGAGGCGGAGATCATTGTCGCGAAACAGCGGAACGGGCCCACCGACACAGTTCCGCTCATCTTCCGGCGGGAATACATGCGCTTCGAGAATGCAGAGAAGGCCCGGACTCCTCCCTTTGATCCTGCCCGTTAGCTGAGTCATTCGCCCTCCCCTGGGACTTCCGCGAGGTGCGACCACCGAGACGCGGGTAGGTCGCCACTCACAGACCGATATGGCGAGGATCAAGACCCATTTCGAGTGTCAGCAGTGCGGGTATCAGGCTCCCCGATGGATGGGGCGCTGTCCGGAGTGCGGGAACTGGGGGAGCCTGGTGGAGGAGCGCCCGACTGCCGGCGGCGGGCGGGGCGTGGGAGTCCGGGGCCCCTCGGCCTCTCCTGTGCCGGTCACCGAGGTCGAAGGACCCGTGCTCGCCCGGATCCCCACCGGCTTCCCGGAGGTGGACCGAACGTTGGGCGGGGGAGTGGTCCCCGGCTCGGTGGTCCTCATCGGTGGTGACCCCGGTATCGGCAAGTCGACGTTGCTGCTCCAGGTCGCGGCACGCCTCGCCAGCCAGGGCCGCAAGGCCCTCTACGTTTCTGGGGAGGAGTCGGCCGAGCAGATCCGCGTCCGCGCGGAGCGGATCGGCGCCATGTCCCCCCATCTGTATCTCGCCGCCGAGACGCTCCTGGAGGCGATCATCGACCACGGGGAGCGCATCAGGCCGGATCTCTTGATCCTGGATTCCATCCAGACGACCTCTGCGGGAGCGCTCGAGTCCCCTCCGGGAAGCATCAGTCAGGTCCGCGAGGTGGCAGGCCGCCTCCTCACCCTGAGCAAAGAGCGGGGGATCAGCACGTGCCTCATCGGCCACGTGACCAAGGAGGGATCCTTCGCAGGCCCCAAGGCCTTGGAGCACATCGTCGATACCGTGATCTATTTTGAAGGGGAGCAGCAACAGGCGTATCGGATCCTCCGGGTCACCAAGAACCGGTTCGGTTCCACCCACGAAATCGGCATCTTCGAGATGACCGAGGCGGGACTCAAGGAGGTGGACAACCCCTCCCGGATCTTCTTGGCGGAGCGGTCTGCCGGGGTCACCGGCTCGGCGGTCGTCGTGACCATGGAGGGGACGCGCCCGCTGCTGGTGGAGATTCAGGCCCTGGTAGCCCCGACCCATGCGAGCTTCCCGCGCCGGGTGGTGACGGGGGCGGATCTCAACCGGGTGGCAATTCTGTTGGCGGTCCTGGAGAAACGAGTGGGGATGCCCCTGTCCACCTGTGATGTCTTCGTCAATGTCGCAGGCGGGGTACGGATCACCGAGCCGGCGGCGGACCTGGGGATCGTAGCCGCGGTGGCCAGCAGCCTCCGCAACGCTCCCCTGGACCCTCGCATGGTCTGCTTTGGAGAGGTCGGATTGACCGGAGAGATCCGGGCGGTTCGGCACGCCGCCCAAAGACTCCACGAGGCCCGGCAACTCGGCTTTGCGCGGTGCATCCTCCCCGAGACGAATGAGGGGAGACCGCGCGAGGCAGGAATAGAGGCCATCGGCCTGCGCACGATGGACGCCATGATGCATGTGCTCTTCCCGTGATACCCAAAGAAGATTTTGACTGATCGAAAGATTCCTGGTATGCTAGAGCTTGAAAGGATCACGATCGATGCCGCATATATTCCGTGTCGGGAAGAAGGTGGTGTATCCTGCCCACGGTGTGGCCCTGATCGAGGCCATCGAGGAGAAGGTGGTCTCAGGCTGTCGGCAGTCGTTTTACATCTTACGGGTCTTGGGCAACGATACCACCATCATGATCCCGACCCACAATGCCACGCGGGTCGGCCTCCGCGAGGTGATCGGTCCTTCGGAGATTCCCAGGGTCATGGAGATCCTCCGGCGGAAGGATGTCGAGATCTCCCCCAACTGGAACCGACGGTTCAAGGATAACTCGGAGCGGATCAAGTCGGGGTCCCTCTACGAGATGGCGCTGGTCCTCCGGAAACTGGTCGTCCTCCAGAAGGAGCGGCATCTCTCCTTCGGTGAGAAGAAGATGCTCGAAAACGTTCGGCAGCTCATTGTGAGCGAGATCGCCATCGCGGCGGGGATTGACCCTCGGGAGGCGGACGGGATGGTCGAGAAAACCATTGCCACGGCATGAGAGTCGGGTGAGGGAGGTGGTGGCTTCACGGGAGGTGAACGGGAGGTGAACGGTGATGCCAGGACAGATAGTCCGAGGGCTCTTTGTGGTCCTCTGCGGTCTCGTCGGGGGTGCGGCGGGATCGGCCTTCGGATCCGAGAGCCCGTATACGCTGGTCGGTGTGGCCGCAGGGCTGGCTGCGGGGCTGGGTGCGCTCCTGGTGGAGCGGGTGCTGAGACGGGTCCAGGGTAGGGTCCTCATCAGTGGTATTGTTGGTCTCGTTATCGGACTCCTTCTTGCCCGGTTCCTCCTCGACAGCGTAGCGATCTTCTTAGAACCCTCCTCCCAGCCGGTCCGGATCTCTGTGGCGCTCCTCGTCATGGTTGCCGCGGGCTACGTCGCCACCGCGGTGGCGGTGGAGCAGGGGCGGGGACTCAGCGTCCTCAACCTGGTCCGGGCGGTGAAAGAGCAGCCCGGCGTCGAACGGAATAAGATCCTGGACACCTCGGTCATCATTGACGGCCGGATTGCCGACATCTGCGAGACGGGCTTTATCGAGGGAACGCTGATCATCCCCCAGTTCGTCCTCCGGGAGCTCCAACACATCGCGGACTCGTCGGATCCGATCAAGCGAAATCGGGGACGGCGGGGGCTGGACATCCTGCAAAAGATCCAGAAGAATCCCAACGTGCAGGTGAGGATCCACGACATGGATTTCCCGGATATCCGGGACGTCGATGGAAAGCTGGTGGCGATGGCCAAGGCGTTAGCAGCCAAGGTGGTTACGAACGACTTCAACTTGAATAAGGTGGCTGAACTCTACGGGGTGTCGGTGCTGAATATCAACGAGCTGACGAATGCCCTGCGACCGGTGGTCCTCCCCGGGGAGGAGATTCGGGTCTACGTCCTCAAGGAGGGGAAGGAGTATAACCAGGGGGTGGCCTATCTGGATGACGGAACCATGGTCGTCATCGACAGTGGCCGCCGGCACATCGGGCAGACCGTCGATGTCTGTGTGACCTCGGTGCTCCAGACGACGGCGGGGCGCATGATCTTTTCCCGGCTCAAGGAAGAGGCCGAAGTCGCGTGACGTCCGCCTGCACCATCCGCTGTCTGCGATCGGCACGGGGCCGGATGGTCCTGACGGTGGGTTGCTGAACGTATGGGGAATGTGACGGCGATCGTGCCGGCGGGAGGTCTGGGCCGTCGGGCGGGAGGCGATGTCCCGAAACAGTTCCTCCTCCTCCGGGGGATGCCCATCCTGACCCGGACGTTGCTCCACCTGACCACTTCAAAACTCATCGACGCGCTGATCCTGGTGGTTCCGCCTGGGGTCGAGGAGTGGTGCCAAGAGCAGGTTCTCGCCCCTTACCCGCTTCCTCCCATTATCGAGATTGTTTCCGGGGGAGCCGAGCGTCAAGAGTCGGTGTTCCGGGGTCTAGAGCGGGCGTCGGAGGACGCGCGGCTGGTGGTGATCCATGATGCCGTGCGCCCGTTCGTCTCGCCCGATCTCCTTCGGCGGACCGTCGAGGCCGCGTGGAGCTTTCGAGCCGCGGTGGCGGCGGTCCCGGCTGTCGAGACGGTCAAGGTGGTGGAGAGCGGATTCATCCGGGAGACGCCATCCCGAGACCGCCTCTGGATCGCCCAGACCCCGCAGGCCTTTCACGGGGACCTGATCCAGGAGGCGTATCGTCGGGCTGCCGCTGACGGGTTTCGTGGGACCGACGATGCCATGCTCGTCGAGCGGCTCGGGGTCAAGGTCAAGGTGGTCCCGGGCTATCCTGAGAACATCAAGATCACCACGGGTGAGGATCTGGAGCGAGCGGAGCAGATCCTGGGCCGCTGGGAGGCGGCGGGATGCGGATCGGCATCGGCTACGACATTCATCCCCTGGTCCCCGGACGCCCACTGATTCTCGGGGGAGTCGAGATCCCGTTCGAACAGGGACTCGATGGTCACTCGGACGCCGATGTCCTGACCCACGCCGTCATCGATGCGGTGCTGGGGGCCGCGGGCGAGGGGGACATCGGTCACCACTTTGGGGTGAGTGATCCGCGGTACGAGGGGGTCCGGAGTCTCGACCTTCTTGCAGAAAGCTGGCGGCGACTGGAGGCCAAGGGCTTCCGCGTCGGGAACGTGGATGCGACCCTGGTCGCCGAGGCGCCCCGGCTGGGTCCGCATCTCAGAGGCATGACGGCCGAGTTAGCCCAGGTCCTGAATATGGAGGCGGCCCGGATTAACATCAAGCCGACGACGGCCAAGGGGTTGGGCCCCCTGGGATCCGGGGAAGGGATCGCCTGCCTCGCCGTTGTCCTGCTGATAGAGGCGGGCGACCGGGAGGCGTGAAGGAGCGTCGCGTGGGACTCAGGATCCATAACACCCTCACCCGGCAGAAGGAGCCCTTCGAGCCGCTCACCCCCGGGGAGGTGCGGATGTATGTCTGCGGGATCACGGCATACGATCTCTCCCATCTCGGCCACGCCCGGTCCGCGCTGGTCTTTGACGTGATCCGCCGGTATCTCGAGTTCACCGGCACCCGGGTCCGCTTCGTCCGCAACTTCACCGATGTGGATGACAAGATTATCAAGCGGGCCGAGAAGGATGGGGTGTCGCCGGCGGAGGTGTCGGAGCGGTACATCGCCGAGTACCAGAATGACATGAAGCGGCTCGGGGTCCTTCCCGCCAACGTCGAGCCCAAGGCGACGGCGTATATTCCGCAGATGATCGCGTTGATCGAGCGATTGCTCGCCCGGGGTTTCGCCTACGTCGTCGACGGCGACGTCTTCTTTGAGGTGAGGCGGTTCGAGCGCTACGGATGCCTCTCGGGCAAGAACCTCGACGAGCTGCTGGCGGGCGCGCGCGTCGAGGTGGACGAGCGCAAGCGCGATCCGCGCGACTTCGCCCTCTGGAAGTCGGCGAAACCGGGCGAACCGTCGTGGGACAGCCCCTGGGGGCCGGGACGACCCGGGTGGCACATCGAGTGTTCGGCGATGTCGATGGAGCATCTCGGCTCCCCCTTCGACATCCATGGGGGTGGCGAGGACCTGATATTCCCGCACCACGAGTGCGAGATTGCCCAGTCGGAGGCGGCGACCGACACCCCTTTCGTGCGGTATTGGGTCCACAATGGGTTCGTGCAGATCAACAAGGAAAAGATGTCCAAATCCCTGGGAAATTTCTTCACGATCCGCGAGATCTTTGAGAAGTCACCCTACGGGGTGCCCGTGACGGCCGAGGCCCTTCGGTATTTTCTCCTGGCCACCCATTATCGGAGCCCCGTCGATTTTTCCGACGACGCCCTGTGGGAGGCCAAGCGGGCGCTCGACAGATTCTATGGGCTGTTTCAGCGGCTTGACGAGTCCTCAGGGGCGGCTGGCCCGCCCCAGAGGGGCGCGGCTGGCCCAGGGGACAGGCTGCTTCCCCCACTGCTCGAGCGACTGGGCGAGGGGTTTCGTCAGGCGATGGATGACGACTTCAGCACGCCGGGCGCCATTGCCCAATTCCAGCTGCTTCGCGGGGAGCTCAACCGGTTGATCGACGCCGGGTTGTCCAGGAGGTCGGGTGAGCAGGCGCGCGAACAGTTTCGATCCTTTGGTCAGGTGCTGGGTCTCTTTCAGTCGTCGTGGCGGGAATGGGAATTTGGAATCGTGCACCAGGTGCGCGCGGCGGAGGCTGTCGCCGTTACAGTGAAAGTCGACGTAACAGTAACTAAGAACTCTCTGACTGACGAAGAAATTGAACAAAAGCTCGCCGAGCGCAACGAGGCCCGCCGACGTAAGGACTTCGCCAGGGCTGATGAGATCCGGGCGGAGCTGGCGGCGTTCGGGATCACGATCGAGGATCGGCCAGATGGCACCAGCCGGTGGAAGCGATGAGGCCTCCGAGGTCCTCTACGGCCTTCATGCCGTCCGAGAGGCGCTGCGGGCAGGCACCCGACCGTTCTCGCGAATTCTGGTGTTGGGCCACGATCGTCAATTTGCGGACCTCGTCCGGCTGGCTCGGGCCGCTCGGGTGCCGGTCTCCGTCTCGCCAAGGCGCGCCCTGGATCGGCTCGTACCGGATGGGAAGCATCAGGGTGTCATCGGGCTGATCGCGCCGAGGCGGTACGCCGCCCCGGAGGAGATTCTCGCCGCCGCACGCGCCCGTGGCGAACCGGCGTTTGTGGTGATCCTGGACGGGGTGGAAGACCCGCGCAATCTGGGTGCGGTGCTTCGAACCGCCGAGGCGGCGGGGGTCCATGGCGTGTTGATCCCCGAGCGGCGGTCGGTGGGACTCACGGGTACCGTTGCGAAGGCCGCGGCCGGTGCGCTGGAGCATCTTCAGGTTGGGCGCGTGCAGAATGTGTCCCGCGTAATCGAGGCGCTCAAGGCAGAGGGTCTTTGGGTCTACGCCCTGGATCCTGCCGCGCAGAGGTCATATACGAGCCTCGATTTGCGGGGACCGGTGGCTCTGGTTCTCGGCGGGGAAGGCAAGGGTGTCCGGCCCGGGGTGCGGGAGAAGTGTGACGAGTGCGCCAGCATCCCGATGCTCGGGCGCGTCGGGTCGTTGAATGTGAGTGTCGCGGCCGGCGTCATCATGTATGAGGTCCTCCGCCAGCGGATGTCAGGAACGAAAATCAAAGAAAAATAGCGAATATTGGCACGAGGATTGCTTTGTGCATGAGATCAACCCCGAGAAGGTGTCCTTTCCAGAGTTTCCGACCCAAAGAGGCGAAAAATTATCCTTTGATTCTGGACAAATTTACCCTTATACTGAGAGTTTGTCGCTGGCGTAGCTCAGTTGGTAGAGCAGCTGATTTGTAATCAGCGGGTCGGGGGTTCAAATCCCTTCGCCAGCTCCAGGCGGATCGGGGATGTCGAGAGAGCAGGGAGAGTGGGGGGGTCCTGACCGATACGCTCCCGACTCGGTGCCCTGGGCGAGTGCGGGGAGATACCCAAGCGGCCAACGGGGGCAGACTGTAAATCTGCTGGCGCACGCCTTCGGGGGTTCGAATCCTCCTCTCCCCACCAGAGAACCGACCTGAAGGGCATGGAGGCTGGCACTGACCCACGGGGAGGATGGTTGGCGGGCGGGCGCGCGCTATTTCTATTGCAGTCTCCTCGTGTGCGTGTGGATGCGGGAATAGCTCAGTGGTAGAGCGCGAGCCTTCCAAGCTCGGGGTCGCGGGTTCGAATCCCGTTTCCCGCTCCAGGTCGTTTCATCCGAGGACGGCGACTTTTCGATGTGAGCAGGGGATCTCCGGCAGGGGGATGGCGCGGCTCTGCCGGGTGGTCCTGAGCCCGCTATTCATTATTATCATATACACGGCAACTCTCCTGGCTGCGCAGGATTTTGCGACGCATAACCAACGAGGGGTCGACCTGAGCGCGCAGGGGAGGTATCGGGAGGCCATTGCCGAGCTTGAGAAGGCCTTGGCCCTTGCGCCGGCGCACCCTGTGGTCCGCCGGAATCTGGCCCATGCGCACGGCAACGTGGCAACTTCCCTCCTTCAGGAGCGGGCATTTCGGGACGCGGCCGCTGAGTATCAGGCGGCGATCGACCTCTACAATGAGGAGCCGCGGTTTCACATGGGGCTGGGCGTGGCGCTCCTCGGCCTGCGGGAGGCCGACCGGGCTGTAGAGAGTTTGAGGCGGGCCCGGGATCTCAATCCGAAAGAGGGGCAGGTATACCGGCTCCTGGGAGAGGCGTATTTTCAGCGGGGCGATATGAGAGAGGCAGTCGGTGCGTGGCAGGAGGGGCTGAGAATCCGGCCGGGTGATCGGGACCTCGAGCGACTGATCGCACAGGCCGAAGGGGAACGGAAGGTTGACGAGGAGTACCACCGCCGGCCCGGCCACCACTTCACGCTGCGGTACGTGGGCGAGGTCCGAGAAGAGCTCGGACGGGAGATCTTGCAGCTGCTCGAGCGGGCCTACGAAGAGGTAGGGTACAACCTGAACCACTTCCCCCGGCAGGAGGTCGAGGTCGTTATCTACTCGGACGCCGACTTTCAGAGGATCATGGGCCTTCCGGGTTGGGTGCACGGGGCCTTTGACGAGCGGGGCGGCCGCATCCGAATCCCCGTCCGCGGGATCAAAGAGGCGACCGGTCTGCGAGGGCTGCTGTACCACGAATACACGCATGTGATCGTTCGGGAGGTGACGGGGGGGAGGATTCCCACCTGGTTGAACGAGGGGCTCGCCCAGATCGAGCAGCGGACTCCCATGGATGGCGCCGTCGAGTCGGTCCGGCAGCTGGCGGCGCGGGGGAAGCTCCCGTCGCTCCAGAGTCTGAAGGACCCCTTTGTAGGGCTCACGGGCCCGGAGGCGGGCGTGGTGTATGCGGTCAGTTACGCCGCCACGAAGTACCTCATCGAGCGATGGGGCCTCTGGGACACCCAGCGGCTCCTGCGACGGCTCGGCGAGGGGGTCTCCTTCGACGTTGCCCTGAAGGAGACCACGCGGCTGACACTCGCAGACTTTGAACGCGAGTGGGTTACATCGCTCGGCAGGGGAGAGTGAACGCGGGATGGGCAGGCTCATCCTGAATCATTCCGGGGCCCACGTAGCTCAGACGGTTAGAGCGCGTCCTTGGTAAGGACGAGGTCACCAGTTCGACTCTGGTCGTGGGCTCCACGCGGGAATGAGTATAAAGGGAATGCACGGGTCTTCATAAATGGAGAAGAAATAGGGGGCAGTGGGGAAAGGGGAGGGTTCACCCATGGCCAAGCAAAAATTCGCGCGGACCAAAGAGCACGTCAACGTCGGGACCATCGGCCACATCGACCATGGCAAGACGACCCTGACGGCGGCCATCACCAAGTGTCTGCACGCGCAGAACC
>JAHFDE010000076.1 GCA_023249165.1 Candidatus Methylomirabilota bacterium
GGCGGCGGTAACCGGTCAGCATGATCGCGCACGACAGGTTGACAGCGAGGGGCACCAGCACCGGCAAGCGAAAGCAGCGCGGGCTCGGGCGGCACCGGCGCAGCGAACTGCCGCCAGGCCGTCCAGAGCGTGGAGCGACCCCGCGCCTAGGCCCGCAATAGATCAAAGGTGCTAACGCTTCTTAGATTTTGCTCGCGCGTATAGTTTCGTACTTCGTGCTGCTCGGGCCATCTTTTTCTTTGCGATTGCGTAGCCAAATGCGGACCCGGTAACGGACTTTGATGTGGCAATTGAGGGAAGGGAGACCACTTTGGAGGTGGGTTTATCTTCTAGTATTCTGATGTTAAGCCTGCCTCCAAGCGCGGCAACGTAACGAGCGATCGTTTTGAGTTCGATGTTCTTCGCCTTCCCGGATTCGAGCTTCGCAATCGCTGGCTGGCTCACGCCGATCAATTTTGCCAGAGCATTCTGAGAAACGCCACGCTGTTCTCGAAGCGCGATCAGACCCTGCTCAATCTCCATTTGAGCAACGAGCTCTTCGACTCGTCTCCTGAGATCAGGATCCTTCACGTACTGCTGGTCAATCCACTCTCGAAGTTCCGACTTCTTAACCATTTTCAACCCCAACTCTAAACAATAAAAGGTTAAATCTTCTCAACGCATTCCTGTCAACTTACGTGCCTCGTTTCGCCTTCTTTTCCTCCATTGCATTAATCTCCTGCTGATATGAGCGAACCCGCCTGAGCACTCGTGCCGGGATATCTCCCCGTTTCTTGATGATGCCATCCAAGAGCACCACGCGGCGGCCAGGCAAGAACATATAGAAGATCCGCACCTCGTCACCCCTAAGCTCAAAAAGCCCATTCCCGAGCGCCTTCGACCTGGGCGCCCGAAGTTGGTTCCCCCACTTTTGCAGCAATTCCATGAGGGCGATTCCTTCTTCCTGGTTCCGCCCGGTCAAGCCATCTAGGAATCCTTCCAGTGGGGGAGCCCCACTACCCGTCTTGTACCATTCGAGGTTCCAGTCGTCCTGCTCCTCCTCCCCCTTCCTCTTCACCGCCGACCCCCAACCTGGTTCACAGGTATCGGTTGCCTTCCACGGAAGAGTATAACCTAAAAGTTATAGGTGTCAAGAAAAAAAATCACGGGAGGACACCCCACCCCGCTCCTTGATGTGCCTGCAAACGTGCCCCGCGAGCATGCAGCACTACCCTCAATCTACTCCACGACAGCTAATGAGAAAAGAGAAAACCCCCCGATGAGTCCCCAACTTACCGAGGGGTTAGGGATCACGCCTGAACTTAGGAAACCTCTGCGATTCTCCGCTCCAGTCCATTCTAGGCAATTGCAGGCCCGCCGGCAAGACAGAGTTCGGCGGTGGTTCGGAATCCCGCCTCGTTGGGATTTGACACGGGGCCGCGTCCACTTGATAGATCTCTCAGCCGCCTACTTCGCCCCACTCCTGCAAGGAGCTTGACGGGAAAGTGTACCCGTGATGAAATAATCTCGATTCTCGAATCAGAACGAGGTTGGATATGAAAAGCCTCATGTGTGGCATGACGGTATGGGTGGTCCTGCATATATATGTGATGACAGCGGCTGCGCAGCAGCCAGGTCGGGGGTTTAGCTTCGCTGACCGGCTTCATTCTAGCGGCCACGAGCCACCTCCATTCCCATCCGCTCCTTTCCGGGGGAGGCTACCCACCCGCCAATCAATAGTCGCACCAGGCAAGCAGTTTGTAACCGTGCCCTTCGTCGGGTTTGACCGTCCCGTTATGGTGACATCGCCCCCAAACGTGACCGTCATCGTCAATGTTCCGCCTTCCCCACCCCCAGAGACGCCGAAGCCAGCGGAGCCGCGCCTGTGCCCGTGGATCTGGACCCCGAAGACCGGAAAGCAGTGTTTAGAGGAAGCGTTTCCGTCCCAGGAAAAGGGAATGGTCCTCCGGGCTCCCGAACGGATGCAGTAGTCTTCCCCTTTGCCTCGGCCTCGTTGGGATTTGAGACGGAGCCACGAGGGGCATGGCCCGTCAAGGGGTGTTCACGCGAAAGAAGGCACACGTGTAGGGTTGGG
The DNA here is from genome assembly GCA_023249165.1 of Candidatus Methylomirabilota bacterium. GTDB lineage: Bacteria > Methylomirabilota > Methylomirabilia > Methylomirabilales > CSP1-5 > CSP1-5. The sequence goes on from JAHFDE010000076.1 coordinate 2,075, forward strand.
GTGCCCCGGAACCCCATGGCCATGGAGGATGGGTGCCTCGTCCAGGGAAAAGGCTTACTGACTCACCTCAGGTTCCACGTTGGGCGCAGACGGAGGGGCGTCACCAGGGACGTCGCCGATGAAGGTAAGCGACTCCTCTCCCTTCAGGTGGTGGGGGCTCACGGCCCAGTTTCCCCGACAGCTCAAGCTGAGCACCTCGTGCGTCGCTTTAGGGCCAACGAAGAGACTCGTGTAGATGCTGCTGAGGCCCCCGAGGAGACAGAAGCTGGCCTTCACCGGGAAGTACACCACTGACCCGACCACGCTTCCCGTCCCATAGCCGATCTGCTCGAGTGTACCCTCGTTCGGGCTGGTATCCGCCCACACGGGCACCACCAGCGCCACGAGGGCCAGACCGATCAGGATTGCCGCGATCCGTTTCTTCTTCATCGATATCCCTCCTTTTTTCTCTTCGTGTTCCATTCTCTGTTCTCGCCCGCGTTCTCTGAAAAAGCATAATTATTTATGTCTATATACATGGGCATAATACTTCTGTCAAGAAAAATTTGACAACTCCCCTTTTGTGCTCTAGACTCCCGGAGCGATGGCCCAGTTACGCGCAGCGAAAGAGATCGGTCGCAGAATCACCGGCATTCTCGAGGCCAAGGGGTGGCGGAAGACCGATCTCATACGCCGGTCAGGCCTCAAGCAGGCCTCCGTCTACGAATGGGTCCGGGGTGAGGCCGAACCCAGGGGTGAGGCACTCAGCAAGATTGCCCAGGCCCTCGAGGTCTCGACCGACTATCTCCTGGGATCGGATCCCGTGTATAGCCGGTTGACCTACAGGCAGGTTGCGGCGAGGGAAAGCCTGCGCTTGTCCCTTCGAGCGCTTGACATTCGACCCGGGCATGCCGACTACCTCATGTACGAGGAGCTGGGATCCCTTGACGGAGCTCCCAAATCGGTCACGGGGTGGCGCGACTTCATCACCCAGTTCTTGCCAAAGATCAGCGAGCACCTTCGCGCGAATTCTCCCCGGCAAGGAGACGATCGGCCCCGCAAGGTGTTTCCGCTGAAGCGGCCAGACACGCCTGCGGGAGGCAGAAAGAGAAGAGGATTGTGAGGCAGATATACGGGATGTGTAAGAAAGGGAGAGTTAGTACTGAATGAGGGAGAAGAGGGGATACTCGGCGAGCTTTTCTCGCCCTTTGAGAAAGGTCAGTTCTACTAGGAAGGCAATCTCCACAATGTCCCCGCCGAGCTTGTTCACCAGATCGACAGCCGCCCCAACAGTCCCCCCTGTGGCGAGGACGTCGTCGGCAATGAGGACCCGCGTGCCTGCCTCGAGAGCATCCTCGTGGATCTCCAGCGTATCTGTCCCGTACTCCAATTGATAGACCGCCCGATAGGTTCGAAACGGGAGCTTCCCCGCCTTTCGGATCAGCACATGTCCGGCGCCGAGCTTGTACGCCAAGGCAGAACCAATGATAAATCCCCGGGCTTCTACACCGACGACTACTTGAATCCCCCGGTCCCGGTACCGATCACCTAACAAGTCAAGGGCCGCTCGAAAGGTCTGGCTGTCGGCCAGGAGAGGCGTGATGTCCTTGAAGACGACACCCGGTTTTGGGAAATCGGGAATATCCCGAATTTTTCCTTTGAGAATGTCGATCATCGCCTCGGCCATCCTCTCCCCTTTACCGCCCAAAGCGAACGCTGAAACTCATGAACCGTCCCGTATAAGGCCCCCAGGACTCCTCCACCCTCTCCACGCGAGCGCCGGACGGCCCCTGCTTCAGGTGCTCCAAGAGCTGTTCAAGGGTGCTTCGCTCGCCCTCGGCCATCACCTCGACGCTCCCATCCGACCGATTCATGACATAGCCGGCAAGCCCGATCTCCTCAGCCACACGTTCGGTAAAGTACCGGAACCCTACCCCCTGGACCCTTCCGATGACCCGAGCGGTCAGCGATGCCTTTTCCGGGACCATCGCGCCCTTGCCCCCCGATGAAACTGCTCACCGCATGGGACCGAACCCGACCTTCATCCAGAGTCCCATCATGGCGCCAGCACACGATGCGGTGAAGGGGAGAAACGGAAAGATAATCGAGACAGGTGATTGGTCGGGGCGCGGGGATTTGAACCCCGGACCCCTTGGTCCCGAACCAAGTGCGCTACCAGGCTGCGCTACGCCCCGACACGGAATACGGCGCTTCCCTCACTCCGCCTGCCAACCGTGTTCACCCACCAACCTGACAAAGATGCAACCAACCAGTTCCTCCTGCTCCACCCCGTCCTCTTTTCTCAAGACCCTGCACAGAGTCTGGGCCTGGGGAGATCCCACTGGGATCACCAGTCGCCCGCCGACTTGAAGCTGCTCTACGAGGGGAGGCGGCACGCAGGGGGCGCCCGCCGTGACCACGATCGCCTCAAAGGGGGCCGCCTCGGGCCATCCCACACTTCCGTCGCCAACGTGTATGGTCACATTATCGTATCCGAGACGCCTCAGGGTCCTTTGTGCGCGGTCAGCAAGGGCGGGAATGCGCTCGATCGAATAGACCTGACCAGCCAACTCCGCCAGCACAGCGGCCTGGTACCCTGATCCAGTGCCGATCTCCAGGACCCGTTCTCCTCCCTGAAGGGCAAGGGCAGCAGTCATGACAGCGACCATGTATGGCTGCGAGATTGTCTGCCCCTCTCCGATGGGCAAGGGGGCGTCTTCGTACGCTCGCCCGGCGAGGACAGGATCAACGAACAGGTGTCGGGGAACCTTGCGCATCGCCTCGAGGACCCGGACATCAGAGATCCCTCGCCGCTCCACCTGCTCCTTGACCATTCGTGCCCGGGCGGTGGCATAATCACCGGTCGCTGCTCCCCACCCGTCCCCTCCCCCATTGGAACAACCCCATGCAGTGTGGAAGTATACCACGCTCCGCGGCATGAAAGGTCCCGTCACGCCAAGAGAGTCTCCCACCCCTTGAGAGCTTCGGCTGCCGCGTAGTTGGTCAGGTCAAGATGGAGCGGGGTGATCGAGATCTTCCCCTCCGTTACCGCCTCGTAATCGGTCCCGCCCAAAAGCTCCCAGGTAGGCTCCCCTCCTCCGATCCAGTAATACGTTTTTCCCCGAGGATCCATCTTCTCCACGATGAGCTCATTGTAGCTCCGCTTTCCTTGGCGCGTGACCGCCACTCCCCTCACCTCCCGGGCCGGGACGTTGACGTTGAGCAGGGTGTCCCGCGGCAGGCCTCGCTCCAACACCACCAGGGCCAGGCGTACTGCAAAGGCGGCCGCCGTCGCCAGACCATGCTCCGAAGGCTCGACCGCTGAAATGGCGACGGCAGGGATACCCAAGAGGGTCCCCTCCACGGCGGCCGAGACGGTCCCGGAGTAGGTGATGTCATCGCCCAGATTTGCTCCCAGATTGATCCCCGAGACGACCAGTCGCGGCCTCTCCTTGAGTACCCCCATGACCCCGAGCGTGACACAATCGGTCGGCGTGCCATCCACCACGTACCAGCGGGGAGCGATCTCCGTGGCCCGGAGGGGCTTGTGGAGAGTGAGTGAGTGTCCGGCAGCACTCCGCTCGCGGTCGGGAGCGATGACAGACAGCTCTCCGACCTCTTCCAGGGCCCCGGCCAACGCCTTGAGCCCGGGAGAGTGGATGCCGTCATCATTGGTGACCAAGATCGTCGGTCGCTTTGGCATGCCCCTGCTAGCAACAGGAGGCGGGAATGCCGCGGACGGCTCGGGGACCGCTCGGACGAGCATATGAATAAGTGCTGGTCGGGGCGGCCGGATTTGAACCGGCGACCACTGGCCCCCCATGCCAGTGCGCTACCAGGCTGCGCTACGCCCCGATCCCAAGGCTGAGCTACGACCGATCGAGGAGTATGCCAATGGCCTCGAGCCCTTCCCGGATCCGCTGAACCTGCTGAAGGAGATCGGTCGGTTCTGTCTCGTCCTGGAGCTGCCGCCTCGCCCCAGCAATGGTGTATCGCTTGTCATACAAGAGTTCCTTGATCTTTAAGATGATTTCGATATCCCGCTTCCGGTAGAGGCGTTGGCCGGTGCCACTCTTTTTCGGCTGGAGCGGGGGGAATTCCGATTCCCAATACCGCAGGATATACGGCTGGATTCTGGTGAGACGCGCCACCTCGCCGATGCGAAAATACAGCTTGTCCGGAATCGGCTCTCTCCTGCGCGAGTCACCCCGCCTCGTGTCCCGCCGTGACGTTGACACGTGCCTCCGCGACTGGTTCGCCACGCCTGGCATCCTCCAGAACTACGACTGGGAGTTTACCGCCTGCTGAAGCGCCTTCCCGGGTTTGAATTTGAGGACCTTGCGCGCCGCGATGATAATCTCCGACCCGGTCTGCGGATTCCTCCCTTTTCTGGCCCGCTTTGCCCGCACCTGAAAGGACCCAAATCCCACCAACTGAATCTTCTCACCCTTGCTCATGGCCTCTTTGAGGGCCTCAAAGGTTGCTTCGACCGCCTCCATTGCCTGTTTTTTCGTCAACCCTTTCTCTGCCACGAGCGTTGCCAGGTCTGCCTTGGTCATGCCGCCACCTCCCTTCCTCTTCCCCGCCCTGAGGAGACACCATTCATCTCCCCCGCCAGAGGCTCACGGGAAGACAATTCAGCGTTTCACAATGACGGGTGTGAACCCCTGTTTCTTGAGGGCCTCGAGGGTCTTGAGGGCCTCCGCGCGATCTCCGTATTCGCCGACCCAGACCTGGTGCACCGGGGTGGAGGCAGGCTGGGAGACGATCTTGGCCGTGTGGTTCTTCCTCTCCAGGTTGCGAGCGAGGTCGATGGCGTCGTCCAGGCGGAGGGGCGATCCCACCTCGAGACGGAACTTCCCGTTCTCGCCCTGGACCACTTTGGAGGGAAACCCGTCTACGTTCAATCGCCGTTCGGCCTGCTCCGCCTCCTCGCGGCTGTTGAAGTCCCCGCTGTAGACTCGATGGCGGGTGAGGCGGGCAGTGGTCTTTTGCATGACCGCACTGTACCCGAGCTTCTTGAGCCGCTCCTGAAGGGATCGGGCATTCTGTTCGACGACCAGGGAGGCGACCTGGACACTGTAGCGCGCCTCTCCCTTCGGCTCCGTCGCCGTGGCCAACGACTTCGGGGCGGGTTTCTCTGCGACCGTCGGGGCGGGTGGCGGCTGGGGAGCCGTCTTGTCGGCCCTCGCTGGCGCTGGGCGTCCGGATGGGACCTCCGGCGATTTCGTCACCCCCGGCACCGCTTCCCTCGGGGTTTCCGCCTTGGATGGTACCTCTGGCTCTGCCTTCTCGGTCTCGGGTGGTTTCAAGGGTATCGGCGGCTTGATCGGTGCCTGACTGACCTGTGGAGGTCTCGCTGGAGCCGGGGGCGGGGGCGGCGGAGCGCTCTTGCCACCAGGGGAAAGGGAAATCGGCAGGGGCAGTGGCACGTCGCCAAAGTACGTGGTGTACACATAGAGGCCCCCGGCGATAACAACGCCGACAAGACCTATGGCGAGCAACCGCCTGGCCTGCGGACTCAAGCTCCCGGGGGATCCCTGGTCTGGGTCTGAGGGCTCGAACGACCTCTTCAGAAAATTGTATCTTTTCATAGACACTCCTTGAAGAAACCTTGCGCAACCGTGCGTATTATAGTGATGAGAGGCTCATGTGTCAAACCTTTTCTTTCGGCGTCTTTTGCGCGTGTGAGTGACTGAACGAGGGAAAACGCCGGCTCCATCGACGGTTTACGGAATCTTTCCTTTAAGGTAATGGCTATAACCCTCAGCGATCACAGCAGACACCCTATCTCCCGGGACAAGCGACTCTTGCGCGAAGTGGACCAGTTGGTTCCTCCGGGTGCGACCGGTCGCAGCGCTGTGCATCTTCGGGTTCGACCCCTCCTCGATCAAGACCTCCTCGATCTTGCCCACCCGCTCGCGATTCTTCTCCAGCGCGATCTCGTCTTGAAGCCGGAGGACGGTTTGAATCCGTTCCGTCCGTGCCTCCCCTGAGACCTGATCGGGATACGTCGCGGCTGGCGTGAGCGGCCGGGCGGAGTATTTGAAGGCAAAAATGCCATCGTACCGCACCTGACGCAGGAGGCTCAGGGTTTCCTGAAAATCCTCTTCGCTCTCCCCGGGAAAGCCCACGATGAGATCGGTGCTCAACGCGATGTCGGGCACCGCCTGCCTGAGCGCCTCGACCTTTTCCAGGTACTGCTGCCGGGTATAGAGGCGACGCATGCGCGCCAGGACCCGATCGGACCCGGCCTGCACGGGAAGGTGCACATGCTCGCAGACACTCGTGAGAGCGGCCACCGCCTCGATGAGGTCCGGGGTCAGGTCCCTCGGATGCGAGCTCGTGAAGCGCACACGCATGTCCCTTCGTACCAGGGCATCGATGGCCCTCAGGAGATCGGAGAAGCGCGTGCGGGGTGTGAGATTCTTGCCGTACGCATTGACAGTCTGCCCCAGCAGGGTGATCTCCTTGTAGCCCTGCTCCAGCAGATCCTCGACCTCGGCCAGGATGTCCTCGGGGGGGCGGCTCCGCTCCGGTCCTCGGGTGTAGGGCACGACGCAGAAGGTGCACAGGTAATTGCACCCCTCCATGATGCTGACCCAGGCCTTGAAGAGGCTCTCGCGGCGAGGCCGCGGGGAATGGACATAGAGGGGGAGCAGCTCCTTGGGTCGGGGGAGGACCGGGGGAGCCGGGCCGCCTCTGAGCATCTCCGGGATGCGATAGATCATCGCCCCGGGCCCCGCCAGCAGGTCGAGGTAGGGGAAGCGATCCTTGAGGCGAGTCCCCTCCCGCTGGGCCAGACATCCACACAGGCCGATCTTCATTCGAGGGTTCTGGATCTTGAGCCTCTGGAAGGTCCCGAGGAGACTATAGACCTTCTGTTCGGCTTTTTCGCGGATGCTACAGGTATTGATGAGGATCAGGTCCGCTTCCTCTGCGGTCTCTGTGAGCTCAAAGCCCTCCTGGGCCAGGACGCCGGCGATCTTCTCTGAATCCGCTTCGTTCGCCTGACAGCCGAAGGTAATCAGCTTGAGCTTGGCCATCCATCCACCTTTTGCGTTGCGGGCGCCTTCAGTCAGTACAGGTGGCAACTCACCCAGTGCCCGGGGGAGACCTCGCGAAGGACCGGGGTCTCCGTGTCACACGGATCAAAGCGCTTGGGACAGCGTGGGTGGAACCGGCAACCGGCCGGAACCTGGATGGGACTGGGCGGGTCTCCCTCGAGGATGATCCGTTGCCGTTTGGTCTTGGGGTCGGTCACCGGAATCGCGGACAGAAGGGCCTGCGTATAGGGATGAAGAGGATTCCGGTACAGCTCGTCGCTTTCCGCCAGCTCCACGATCTGCCCGAGGTACATGACCGCGACACGATCGCTGATGTGCTTCACCACCCTGAGGTCGTGGGCAATGAACAGGTAGGTGAGCCCCAGCTGCCCCTGGAGATCCTCAAAGAGGTTGATCACCTGCGCTTGGATCGAGACATCCAGGGCGGAGACCGGTTCGTCTGCGATTAAGAGCTCCGGGCCCACGGCGAGCGCCCGGGCAATGCCGATCCGCTGCCGCTGCCCCCCGCTGAACTCGTGGGGGTACCGACCCATATGTTCGGGCCCCAGTCCCACCATCTCCAGGAGCTCTGCCACTCGTTCGGTCTTCTCCTGTCCCCGCGCCAGCCGGTGGATGACCAACCCCTCCCCCACGATCTCCTTCACCGACATGCGGGGGTCCAGAGAGGAATAGGGATCCTGGAACACAATCTGCATCTTGCGCCGGAGCTGGTGCATCTCTTCCCTGTTCGCCTTGAAGACGGGGGTCTTGCCGTAATAGACCTCCCCGGCGGTCGGCTCCAGGAGCCTGAGGACGAGGCGCGCCGTGGTCGATTTGCCGCACCCCGACTCCCCCACCAGTCCCAGGGTCTCTCCCCGAGCGATTGCAAAGCTCACACCATCCACCGCCCGAACGTCAGCCCGCTCCCCGAACCAGAGCCCCCGTTTGACGGGGAAGTATTTCTTGAGATCTTTCACCACAAGAAGGGGTTCCATGGTTCGTTGCTACGCCAG
>JAHFDE010000077.1 GCA_023249165.1 Candidatus Methylomirabilota bacterium
ACCTGGGCGAGATGCCCGTGATGAGCGAGCATGGCACCTTCATCATCAACGGGACCGAGCGGGTGGTGGTGAGCCAGCTCCATCGATCTCCCGGGGCCTTCTTCGCCCACGATCGGGGCAAGACCCATAGTGGGGGAAAGGTTCTCTACAGCGCGCGGCTCATCCCGAACCGGGGCTCGTGGCTCGAGTTCGAGTTCGACGCGCACGATGTCCTCCATGTCCGGGTCGATCGGCGTCGGAAGTTTCTCGTCACCATTCTGCTCCGGGCCATCAGCTACGGGTCAAACGAGGAGATCCTGGCGCTCTTCTATGAGCGGGATACGGTCCGCTTCGGCGGGAGCCGGGACGCCGTCTTGGAGGGGGTGAGTAGCGGGTGGCGGACCGCCAAGGACCTGTCGGATCCGAAGGGCAAGGATGTGATCCTGCCGCGGGGGAAGCGGGTCACGGAGGCGATCCTCAAGAGGCTCCAGTCCGCCCGGGTGAAAGAGATCCCCGTCTACCGGGAGGACCTCGTCGGTCGGATCCTGGCCGTCGATGCGGTGGATCACAACACGGGAGAGGTCCTCGCGGAGTGCGCCCAGCAGATCACCGAAGAGGTCCTGGAGCGCGTCGTGAAACGCGGGCTGCAGAAGCTGCACCTCCTTCGGGGCGCCGAGGAGCGTGAGGTCTTTGAGATTCGCGAGACCGTCCTTCGGGATCCCACCGGGTCGGAAGAGAGTGCCCTGGTGGAGATCTACCGGCGGATGCGCCCGGGCGATCCTCCCACACTGGACAGCGCGCGGGCGCTCCTGCACAACATGTTCTTCAACCCCCGCCGGTACGATCTCTCGAAGGTGGGCCGCTTTAAACTGAAGAGCAAGCTGGGAACGCAGACGCCGCTCGACGTCCGGATCCTCCAGAAGGAGGATATCGTGGCGGTGATCCAGTACCTCCTCAATCTGAAGCGGGGCGAGGGACAGGTGGACGACATCGATCATCTGGGCAACCGCCGGGTCCGCTCGGCGGGGGAGCTGCTCGAGGAACAGTTCCGCATTGGCCTGGCGCGGATGGAGCGAGCGGTCCGCGAGCGGATGAGCACCCAGGAGGTGGAGACCCTGATGCCCCACGACCTGGTCAATGCCAAGCCGGTGACCGCCGCCCTGAAGGAGTTCTTCGGGTCCTCGCAGCTCTCCCAGTTCATGGATCAGACGAACCCGTTGGCCGAGCTGACCCACAAGCGGCGGCTGTCGGCCCTGGGACCGGGCGGACTTTCGCGGGAGCGGGCCGGGTTTGAGGTCCGAGACGTCCACCCGACCCATTGCGGCCGCATGTGCCCCATCGAAACGCCGGAGGGGCCGAACGTCGGCCTGATCTCTTCCCTCTCCACCTATGCCCGGGTCAACGAGTTCGGCTTCATTGAGACGCCGTACCGGAAGGTCCGCGATGGCCGGGTCACAGACGAGATCGAGTACCTGACGGCCGACGTGGATGAAAGGTTTATCATCGCCCAGGCCAATGCCCCCGTCGATGCCCGCGGGCGGTTCGTGAACGAACGGGTGCAGGCGCGCTCGGGCGGCAACTTCATCATGGCCCCCCGGGAGCAGGTGGCGTACATGGATGTTTCCCCCAAGCAGCTCGTCGGGGTCTCGAGCGCCTTGATTCCCTTCCTGGAACATGACGACGCCAATCGGGCCCTCATGGGGGCCAACATGCAGCGGCAGGCCGTCCCCCTGCTCCGTCCCACCGCCCCGATTGTGGGGACCGGGATGGAGTTGGTGGCGGCGCAGGACTCCGGGGCAGTGGTGACGGCCCGACGGTCCGGAGTGGTGGAGTCCGTCTCGGCGAATCGCATCATCATCCGGGTGGACCCCGATCGGGAGCAACAGCTTAAGGTCCCCAACGTCGACATCTATGCCCTGCTCAAATTCGAGCGGAGCAATCAGAATACCTGCATTAACCAGAAGCCGATCGTGGGGGCGGGCCAACGGGTGAAAAAGGGCCAGGTCATTGCCGATGGCCCCGCGACCCAGAGCGGCGAGCTGGCGTTGGGCCAGAACGTGCTGGTCGCCTTCATGCCCTGGGGGGGCTATAACTTCGAGGACGCGGTCCTGATCAGTGAGCGCCTGGTCAAGGACGACCGGTACACCTCCATCCATATCGAAGAGTTCGAGATCGAGGCCCGCGATACGAAGCTCGGCAAGGAGGAGATCACCCGGGACATTCCCAACGTGGGGGAGGACGCCCTGAAGGATCTGGACGAGAGCGGCATCGTCCGGATTGGGGCCGAGGTGAAACCGAGCGATATCCTGGTGGGGAAGGTGACCCCCAAGGGGGAGACGGTGCTGACGCCTGAAGAGCGGCTACTGCGCGCCATCTTCGGCGAGAAAGCGGAGGATGTCCGCGACGCCTCCCTCTACGTCCCGCCGGGGATCCAGGGCACCGTGGTAGGGGTGAACGTCTTTTCGCGGAGGGGCGTGGACAAGGACGAGCGGGCCAAGTCCATCGAGGATGAAGAGATCGCCCGACTCCAGAAGGACTTTGACGACGAGATTGCCATTATCGCGAAGGAGCGGGACCGGCGGATTCGGGAACTCCTCACCGGCCGCATCGTCGGGAAGGATGTCAAGGTGAAGGGAAGCCGGAAGGTCCTGGTCCCGAAACGCAAGAAGCTGACAGAGGAGCTGCTCAGCGGCTTCGCCGTGGAGGAGCTCCTCGAGATCGCCAAGGCCTTGCCTGAGGAGACGGCCCAGAAAGTGGAACAGGTCGCCACCGGCGCCGATAGCCAGATTCACGTGCTCCAGACCCTCCTGGACAACCGGATCGCCCGTCTCCGGAAGGGGGATGAACTGGCGCCAGGCGTCTTTAAGATGGTCAAGGTCTACGTGGCGATGAAGCGAAAGCTGTCGGTGGGGGATAAGATGGCCGGCCGGCACGGGAACAAGGGGGTCATCTCGAAGATCCTCCCCGAGGAGGACATGCCCTATCTCCCCGACGGGGCCGCGGTCGAGGTGGTCCTCAATCCCCTCGGGGTTCCTTCTCGCATGAACGTCGGGCAGATCCTGGAAACCCACGTGGGGTGGGCCGCGCATGCCCTGGGCATCAAGATGGACTCGCCCGTCTTCGACGGGCCCTCGGAGAAGGAGATCAAGGACCTGTTAAAGAAGGCAGGTCTCCCCACCTCCGGCAAGACCATCCTCTACGATGGTCGGACGGGCAGGCCGTTTCACCAGCCGGTCACCGCCGGGTATCTCTATCTCATGAAGCTCGCCCATCTGGTCGAGGACAAGATCCATGCCCGTTCCATCGGCCCCTATTCCCTCGTCACGCAACAGCCGCTGGGGGGAAAGGCGCAGTTCGGCGGTCAGCGCTTTGGGGAGATGGAGGTCTGGGCGCTCGAGGCGTATGGGGCCGCCTATACCCTGCAGGAGATCCTCACGGTCAAGTCGGACGATGTGGTGGGCCGCACCAAGATGTACGAATCGATCGTCAAAGGGGATTGCACGTTAGAGCCGGGACTGCCGGAGTCCTTTAACGTCCTGGTCAAGGAGCTCCAGAGTCTCGCCCTGGATGTGGATTTGGTCACGGACAAGGGCGTCCGGTTCGAAGAGGGAGGAAAGGCGCGTGGATAAGTTTTTTGGGTTTTTCGACGAGAAGCCCATCGACCCGACGAGCTTCAAGGCCATCCGGATTGGACTGGCCTCGCCGGAGAAGATCCGTTCCTGGTCCCACGGCGAGGTGAAGAAGCCGGAGACGATCAACTACCGGACCTTCAAACCGGAGCGGGACGGTCTCTTCTGCGCCAAGATCTTCGGCCCGACCAAGGACTGGGAGTGCAACTGCGGGAAGTTCAAGGGGATCAAGCATCGGAACGTCGTCTGTGACAAGTGCGGGGTGGAAGTGATTCGGTCCAAGGTGCGGCGCCAGCGCCTGGGGCATATCGAGCTGGCCTCCCGCGTCGTCCATATCTGGTTCTTTAAGTCCATCCCGTCCCGGGTCGGCTATCTCCTCGACATGTCCCTCCGGGACCTGGAGAAGGCCCTCTATTTCGAAGAGTATGTCGTGGTGGATCCGGGGAATACTCCGCTGAAGCCCAAGGAGCTCCTGAGTGAGGAGCGGTACCGGAAGCTCCAGGAGGAGTACGGGGACGCCTTCAAGGCAGAGATTGGAGCCGAAGCCATTCGGACCCTGCTGAAGCGGGTGGACATCCGGAAGCTGGCCGAAGAGCTCAGGCAGCAGATGCAGCGGGAGACCTCCCAGCAGACCCGGAAGAAGATCGTGAAGCGCCTCCGGATCGTGGACGCCTTCCTGACCTCGGGGAACAAGCCGGACTGGATGGTCCTTGAGGTGATTCCCGTCCTCCCGCCCGAACTCCGGCCGCTCGTCCCCTTGGACGGGGGCCGCTTTGCCACCTCGGATCTCAACGACCTCTACCGCCGGGTCATCAACCGAAACAACCGCCTGAAGCGCCTGATGGAGCTCAAGGCCCCCGATATCATCATCCGCAATGAAAAGCGGATGCTCCAGGAGGCGGTGGACGCCCTCTTCGACAACGGGCGGCGCGGACGGGCCTTGAAGGGCCAGAACAATCGGCCGCTCAAGTCCCTCTCCGATATGCTGAAGGGGAAGCAGGGGCGGTTTCGCCAGAACCTCTTGGGGAAGCGGGTGGACTACTCGGGGCGCTCCGTGATCGTCGTGGGCCCGGAACTCAAGCTCCACCAGTGCGGCTTGCCGAAGAAGATGGCGCTCGAGCTGTTCAAGCCGTTTATCTTTCGCAAGCTGCTCCAGCAACATGAGCACGTTACCACCATCAAGAGCGTCAAGAAGTTGGTCGAAAAGCAGCGGCCCGAGGTGTGGGACGCCCTGGAGGAGGTGATCCGGGAACATCCCGTCCTCCTGAACCGGGCCCCGACGCTCCATCGCCTCGGGATTCAGGCCTTCGAGCCCGTCCTCGTGGAGGGGGAGGCCATCAAGATTCATCCCCTGGTCTGCGCCGCCTTCAACGCCGACTTCGACGGCGACCAGATGGCGGTCCATGTGCCCCTCTCGTTCGAGGCGCAGCTCGAGGCACGGATCCTAATGTGGGCGCCCCACAACGTCCTCTCTCCGGCCAACGGTACCCCGCTGGCGGCCCCGAGCCAGGATATCGTCCTTGGCCTGTACTACATCACCAAGGCCCGGGCCGGCGAAAAGGGGGAGGGAAAGCTCTTCGGGTCCATGGAGGAGGTCCGCTCGGCCTACGATGCGGATGAGTTGGGGTTGCTGGCCGGGATCAAGCTGCGGTGGAATGGGGAGCGGATCGACACCACTGTCGGCCGCGTCCTCTTCAATGAGATCCTCCCTGTAGAGCTCCGGTTCATCAACCAGGAGATGAACAAGCGGGAGCTGACCCGGCTGATTGCGCAGTGCTTCTACATCCTGGGCAATGCCGAGACGGTCAAGCTCCTTGATAACCTCAAGGATCTGGGCTTCCGGTACGCCACGTTGGCCGGTGTCTCGATCGGGATCGATGATCTGCACGTCCCCTCCAAGAAGGAGGGGATCGTCGAGGCGGCCCGGAAGGAGGTCATCAGGATCGAGCAGGAGTACCTGGACGGCCTGATCACCAAAGGGGAGCGGTACAACAAGGTCATCGACATCTGGACCCAGGTCTCGGAGCGGGTCTCGGATGAGCTCTTCCGCGAGATCGAGGCTATGAAGGATGGCGAGTTCAACCCGGTCTTCATGATGGCCGACTCGGGGGCGCGTGGGAGCAAGCAGCAGATCCGGCAGCTGGCCGGGATGCGCGGCCTCATGGCCAAGCCGTCGGGGGAGATCATCGAGACGCCTATCACCAGCAACTTCCGGGAGGGCCTGACGGTGCTGCAGTACTTCATCTCGACCCACGGGGCCCGGAAGGGATTGGCGGATACCGCGCTGAAGACCGCCGACTCCGGGTATCTCACCCGGCGGCTGGTAGATGTGGCCCAGGATGTCCTCGTCACCGAGGTGGATTGCAGCACCCCCAACGGGATCTGGGTCACGGCGCTGGTGGAGGCGGGAGAGGTCATCCAGCCCCTGCGGGACCGGATCCTGGGTCGCGTCGCGCTGGATGATGTGATCGATCCGTTCACCGGGGAGACGATCCTCGAGGCCAACGGGGAGATCACGGAGCCGTTGGCGGCTCGGATCGGGGATGCGGGCATCGACAGGGTGAAGATTCGATCGGTCCTCACCTGTGAGGCGAGGCGAGGAGTCTGCGTCAAGTGTTACGGCCGGAATCTGGCGAACGGTCGGATGGTCGATCTCGGGGAGGCCGTAGGCGTCTTGGCCGCCCAGTCGATCGGCGAGCCGGGGACACAGCTCACCATGCGGACCTTCCATATCGGGGGGACCGCGACGCGCCTGGCGGAGCAGACGACCCTGGAGAATAAGTTTGCGGGCACGGTGCAGTTCCACAGCATCCGGACGGTCCGCAACGCCGCCGGGGATCTGGTCGTCATGAACCGGAACGGGGCCCTCTCCATGGTGGACGAGAAGGGGCGGAAGAAGGAGACCTATCAGGTGATTTACGGGGCCCGACTCAAGGTGCACGAGGGCCAGCAGGTGGCGCCGGGCACGACGCTGGCGGAGTGGGATCCCTTCACCTCCGTCATTCTCTCTGAGGCCGCTGGCCGGGTGGTGGTCAAGGATGTCATGGAAGGCGTGACCATGCAGGAGGAGGTGGATGAGGTCACGGGGCTGGCCCAACGGGTCATCGTGGAGCACGGGAAGGAGGAATTGCAGCCCCGGGTCTCGGTGAAGGATGAGAAAGGGGTCACCGTCTTTCGCACCCTTTTGCCGGTGGGCGCCCACCTCATGGTGCAGGATGGGCAGCCGATCTCCGCGGGCGACTCCATCGTCAAGATCCCTCGCGAGACCACCAAGACCAAGGACATCACCGGGGGTCTGCCCCGGGTCGCGGAGCTCTTTGAGGCGCGACGGCCCCGGGAGGCGGCCGTCATCTCCGAGATCGACGGGCGGGTCGGGTTTGCCGGCATGGCCAAGGGGATGCGGAAGATCGTCATCCAGGCGGAGAATGGGGAGGCCAAGGAGTATCTGATCCCGCGGGGCAAGCATATCAATGTGCTCGAGGGGGATGAGATCAGGGCCGGAGAGCCGCTCATGGATGGGCCCATCAATCCCCACGATATCCTGGATGTCCTCGGCGATCAGGAGCTGCAGCGCTACCTGGTGAACGAGGTCCAGGAGGTCTATCGCCTCCAAGGGGTCAACATTAACGACAAGCACATTGAGGTGATTGTCCGCCAGATGCTGAAGCGGGTGCGCGTCGAGACGGTCGGGGACACCAGCTTCCTCGTCGGGGAACACGTCGACAAGCACGTGTTCCTGGAGGAAAATCACCGGGTGCTCCAGGCTGGCGGGGCCCCCGCCACGGCCAAGCCGCTGCTGCTGGGCATCACCAAGGCCTCCCTCTCGACGGACAGTTTCATCTCGGCGGCTTCCTTCCAAGAGACCACCAAGGTCCTCACGGAGGCAGCTATCAATGGGGCGCGGGACGAGCTCAGGGGTCTCAAAGAGAACGTTATCATGGGCCGCCTGATCCCGGCGGGCACGGGGATGGCGTGGTATCGCGACACGCAGATCAAGGTCCCTGAGCCTCAGGTGCGGTCCGGCGAGGGCCAGCCAGCGCCCGAAGAGGCGAGTGCGACGATGGAGCCGATGGAGGTCGACCTCTCATGATGTCGTCGCAGCCCAAAAATTGCTTGACAATGGGGGACATGAACTCTAGCATTCCAGTTTTTGAGGAGAATTGATCGGTGCCGACAATCAACCAGCTGGTGCGCAAGGGTCGAGCGGAGATTCGGAAGAAGGAGAAAGCCCCCGCGCTGGAGCGTTCGCCCCAAAAACGTGGGGTCTGTACCCGGGTCTATACCACCACCCCCAAGAAGCCCAATTCGGCCCTGCGGAAGGTGGCACGGATCCGCTTAACCAACGGGATTGAGGTCACCACGTACATTCCGGGGATCGGGCACAACCTGCAGGAGCACTCGATCGTCCTGATCCGCGGAGGACGGGTGAAAGACCTTCCCGGCGTCCGGTATCATGTGATCCGGGGGACCCTGGATGCAGCAGGGGTCCAGGATCGTCGACAGGGGCGTTCCCTGTACGGGGCCAAGCGACCCAAGTCGAGTTGACCGGATACGGCACTGAGGTTCCTCGTCTGCCATCCTCGGTGCCGCTTTTCGTTTTGAGCCGCAGGTGAGGACCAGGTGAGGTCGTGGTGAGGTGATCGGATGCCGAGGCGGCGCATCGCGGAAAAGCGAGAGATCCTTCCCGACCCGGTGTATCAGAACCGGCTGGTGGCGAAGTTCGTCAGCTGCATGATGCGGGCCGGGAAGAAATCGCTGGCGGAGGGGATCTTCTACCGGACCATGGGGATCATCGAGGGACGGATGAAGACCGATCCGCTCGCGGTCTTCAAGCAGGCGGTGGACAATGTGAAACCGGTGCTGCAGGTCAAGTCCCGAAGGGTGGGGGGGGCGACGTATCAGGTCCCGGTGGAGGTCCGGGCCGATCGTCGGGTCTCCTTAGCCTTCCGGTGGCTCATTAGCTACGCCCAAGACCGCTCCGAGAAGACCATGGAGGAGCGACTGGCTGCCGAGTTCATCGAGGCGGCCAACAATCGCGGGGCGGCGGTCAAGAAAAAGGAAGACACGCATCGCATGGCCGAGGCCAACAAGGCCTTTGCCCATTACCGGTGGTAAGAAGGCCCCCCTTCCGACGGTGCGGATGGTCAGCATCGGGAGAGGGGCCTTCAATGTCCGGGGAGCAGGGTGACCGTGAAGAGTTCTAAGGATCGCATCCGGAATATCGGGATCATGGCCCACATCGATGCGGGCAAGACCACCACCACCGAGCGGGTCCTCTACTATACCGGGCGCACCCATCGGATGGGCGAGGTGGACACCGGCTCCGCGGAGATGGATTGGATGGAGCAGGAGAAGGAGCGGGGGATCACTATCACCGCCGCCTCGACCACCTGCTTCTGGCACGATCATCAGATCAATATCATCGATACCCCCGGCCACGTCGATTTCACGGTGGAGGTCGAACGCTCGCTCCGGGTCCTCGATGGGGCCGTGATCGTCTTCGATGCGGTCTCAGGGGTGGAACCGCAGTCGGAGACGGTCTGGCGGCAGGCGGATAAGTATCACGTGCCGCGCGTCGCCTTCATCAACAAAATGGACCGAATGGGGGCGGACTTCTTCATGTCACTCCGGTCCATCGCCGAGCGTCTCGGGGCCAATCCGGTGCCGCTGCAGCTCCCGTTGGGGCAGGAAGCCAACTTTGCCGGCGTCGTCGATCTGATCCGGATGCAGGCGGTTGTCTGGGAGGAGGAGACGCTCGGGGCCTCCTTTGAGATGCGGGAGATCCCGGCGGCGCATGCGGATCAGGCCCTGCAGTACCGGGAGAAACTCCTAGAGGCTGTCGCGGAACAGGATGAGTCGTTGCTCCGCAAGTACGTCGAGGGGGCGGAGATCTCGGAAGCAGAGATTCGGGCGGCAATCCGAAAGGCGACCTTGGCCCTGAAGATCACGCCGGTGCTCTGTGGCGCGTCCTTCAAGAACAAAGGGGTGCAACCTCTCCTCGATGCGGTCGTCGATTATCTCCCGTCGCCCGCCGATCTCCCTCCAGTCACCGGGGTGAATCCCCGGACCGGTGAGGAAGAGAAACGTTCGGCGGCGGATACGGAACCAGTGGCTGCCTTGGTCTTCAAGCTCATGGCTGACCCGTACGTCGGTCAGCTCTGTTATTTTCGAGTCTATTCCGGGACCGTCGAGTCTGGCGCCCACGTCTATAACCCCACCAGGGGTACCCGAGAACGGATCGGCCGCCTGCTCCGGATGCATGCCAATAAGCGGGAAGAGGTCAAGACGGTTCAGGCGGGAAACATTGCCGCCGCCGTCGGCCTGAAGAGCGCCAAGACGGGCGATACGCTCTGCGATGAGGCCCGCCCGATCCTCCTCGAGGCGATCGAGTTCCCCGCCCCGGTCCTTGCGGTGGCCATCGAGCCCAGGACCA